>JAAYWY010000014.1 GCA_012516165.1 Bacillota bacterium | reverse complement strand
TTACTGGCACCATGTGAGCCTACCAAGATTGTGTGCGTTGGTACCAATTACAAACAAGTTCTGGCAGCTAAAGAAAAGCCAGCCCCAGAAGAACCGGTTATTTTCCTTAAGCCATCGTCAGCTGTCATTGGGCCAGAAGATAACATCTTTTACCCACCCGGAGTAGAGAAGTTAGGGTATGAAGTTGAGCTGGCAGCAGTTATCAAAGATACTACGAAAAACGTTACTCAAGAAGATGCCTTGAAACACGTATTAGGTTATACCATCGCTAACGACATAACGGCTAAAGACTTCATGGGTAAGGGCCCCTGGACCAAGGGAAAAGCCTTTGACACTTTTCTACCGCTAGGACCGTGTATTGCCACCGGAATAGACCCTAATAACACCAATCTTAAGTCCCGACTAAACGGCCAGTTGACCCAAGATGCCAATACTAGTGATATGGTTTTTTCAGTGGCTGACATTATCGCTTATGTTTCCACCATCATGACTTTATATCCAGGTGATGTTATTGCTACTGGTACTCCCCTAGGGGCTGGGTTAGCAAAACCAGGTGATGTTCTAGAACTTTCCATTGAAGGAATTGGTACCTTACGTAATCAAGTGTCTTAGCTACATGGTAACTGCACTACTATTCGTGCTGTTTCTCCTGTGACCAATAAAAACCGACACTACTCTGGCTGTAGTAAATGTAATAAATGCCTAGAAAATTATTTTATCTTTAGGCAGGTATTTAGAAAGAGAACAGAGAATATAAAAGCAATATACAATGAAACAATGTTGCGAAAGACACAACGTACAGAGTAACTTAAATGTGCATTGTGCTATCAGAAAAGGAGTGCCAGGAGTGTCGGAGACAAACATAGTGCAATCGGTAGATCGTGCTCTTATAATACTTGGTATTTTGCAGCAATCAGAAGAACCCCTTGGTGTGACAGAGATTGGCGCCCAGATGGGCCTGCACAAGAGCAGTGTGTATCGGACCCTAAATACCTTAGCACGTAGAGGGTATGTACAACAGGATCCGCGAACAGAGCGGTATACTTTGGGACTCAAGCTGGTAGAACTTGGCACTACAGTGTTAGAGCGGTTGGAGCTACGGGAGCTTGCTCGTCCTTACCTGAAGCGGCTAATGGAAGCAAGTCACGAAGTAGCTCACCTGGTAATACTTCAAGATGGAAAAGCAGTGTATATAGAAAAGGTCGAATATCCAGGACCAGTAAAAATGGCTTCCAGAATAGGGGCTCGCAATCCCTTGCATTGTACTGCAGTCGGGAAAGCAATGTTAGCTTTTCTACCGGAAAAAAGTGTCGATGCTATTATTGCCAAAGGTTTAAAGCAGCGTACCCCCAGCACCATAACAGACCCAATAAAACTCCGAGAAGAATTGGAACATGTACGAAATTGTGGCTATGCTTGCGACTTAGAAGAAAACGAACCGGGGATTCGCTGTGTGGCCGCTCCCATTTTCGACCATACAGGCCAAGTTATAGCAGCTTGCAGTGTTTCCGGCTTAGCTATGACCATGACAGAAAGCAAGATCGATGAATGCTCGAAGCTGGTGCGACAAGCTGGCATGGAGATTTCAGCTGCCCTCGGTTACCGAAGCCATAAGGAAAAGACAACAAATAATAATTTGAATAACCTGTAAGAATTTTATTTACCTTATTTAGGAGGTTTTATTATTGTACGAAAAATTAGTCAATCTTAACCGCATTGTCGATTGTGGAATTATTGCTGTGGTCCGAGCGGAAAGTGCTGATCAAGCACTAAAGATAGCTGAAGCCTGCAAAGCAGGAGGTATAGAAGCGATTGAGATTACTATGACTGTGCCTGGGGCCGTAGACGTAATCCATGAGCTAGCCAAAGCCTATCCCAACAAAGAGATACTGATTGGAGCAGGAACGGTCTTGGATCCGGAAACAGCTCGAGCATGCATTCTCGCTGGAGCCGAATTTATTGTTTGCCCTAACCTAAACCCCGATACCATAAAAGTAACCCACCGCTATGGCAAGGTAGTAATGCCCGGTACGTACACCATTACCGAAATTGTTCAGGCCATGGAGTTGGGAGCCGATATCGTAAAATTCTTCCCTGGCAGTCTCGGTGGGCCTGCAGCTATTAAAGCTATTAGAGGACCACTACCACATGTTCCTTTCTGCCCCACGGGTGGTGTTAGCCTAGACAATGTGACCGATTGGATTAAGGCTGGGGTAGTGGCAGTAGGCGTAGGCGGACAACTTACCAAAGGAGCCAAAACTGGCGATTATGACAGCATCACCGCCACAGCCAAAGAGTTTATCTCTTTAATTAAAGCTGCTCGCAGCAAATAAAGAAAACTATAGATTCAGGAGGCACGTGCTAATATGTCTAAAAAAGTAGTTACTTTCGGCGAAATCATGCTTCGACTTACCCCTCCCAATCACAAACGATTTGTTCAAGCAGAGAGTTTGGATGTAACATACGGTGGTGCTGAAGCCAACGTAGCTGTATCCCTGGCTAACTATGGTTTAGATGCCCATTATGTAACCAAAGTACCAAATAACTTAATTGGACAAGCCGCCATCAACCATTTGCGTCGCTTTGGTGTTAAGACAGACTATATCCTCCGTGGCGGGCCAAGACTCGGGATCTATTTTCAGGAAATTGGAGCTGCCCAAAGACCGTCTAAGATAGTGTACGATCGGGCTGGTGCTTCTATAGCTGAGGCAAAGCCGGAGGAATTTGATTGGGAAGAAATTTTGGCTGGCGCAACGTGGTTTCATGTCACTGGGATCACCCCGGCCTTAAGTCCCACAGCAGCCCAAATTACTATTGATGCTGTTCGTACCGCTAAGAAACTAGGAGTTACCGTCAGCACCGACCTTAACTATCGCAAAAACCTGTGGACCCCAGACGAAGCTAACAAAATTATGTCTGAGGTGGTCAAATACGTAGACCTGTGCATAGCCAACGAAGAAGATGCCGAAAAAGTATTTGGCATCAAGGCCAAAGGCAGCGATATCACCTCCGGCAAACTAAACGAAGCTGGTTATCACGATGTTATCCATCAATTAGTGGACCGCTTCGGCTTCAAGTATGTAGCCGTAACACTGCGCGAGAGTTTCTCTGCTTCTCATAATGGTTGGTCCGGACTTCTTTACGATGGCCAAGACTTTTACCGGTCCCGCCGTTACGATATCACACCTATCATAGATCGTGTTGGTGGTGGCGATTCCTTCGGCAGCGGCCTGATTTATGCTTTGATAGCGGGTAAAAAACCACAAGAAGCAGTAGACTTTGCCGCTGCAGCTTCCTGCCTAAAACACACCATAACCGGCGATTTCAACCTGGTTAGCGTGGACGAAGTCGAACATCTAGCTGGTGGCGATGCTTCCGGAAGGGTGCAACGGTAAAAATTACAGGGAAGATAATAGTAGTATCAAATAGGTGAGTGTCAGCACAGGTTCTTTTATAACTACAGCCAGGATTTAGTAGAAATCTGAGAAGTGATAAATACTCTCAAAGATTTGAGTTATAAACAAACAAATATGGAGGTGATTAATGGATTATAGATTGCTAAACCGAATGGGGTGCATGTTGTTGGGGTAAAAAGGTGTAGCGAATAAGAAGGGGTATTGTGTTGTCCTGATGCAGCAGTTATTTTGTAGTGTTTTGTTCGGTGCTATCTAAACCAATTTAATTGTGAATGTTGGCAGTGGTTAGGTAATTAGCTGTTGTATTATATGTGCAAAGAAATGTATTCACCAAACGAAGTTTGCAAAAGGAAAGGAGAGAGTAAAGTGGTTAAAAGAAAAATGATAGTATTTTTGTTAGTGGTTACTTTAGTTATGGTAAGCGTTGTTGGGTGCAGTAGTCAGACTGAGAAAGTGAACAAACTTAATCTACAGGAGCTATATGCTTCGGTTTCAGATGAAAAGGTTGTGTTGGATATTAAGGATATTATCGATACCAAGGCTAAAAAAGAATACACTATCGGTGTTGCAATGAATACTGTCAGCACGCCGTTCTTTAAAGCTCTAGCTGATAGCATTCAAGCAAGTCTTAAGGAAGCCGGTGCAAAACCACTTTTGGCGGTTTGCGATGAAGATGCCTCCAAGCAGGTAAGCCAGATTGAGAACTTTATTACTCAAGGGGTCGATGCTATTATTATTAAGCCAGCAGACCCGGCGGAAACTTTAAGTATTGCTCTTGATAAAGCGTACCAAGCAAATATTCCGGTCATAGCGGTGGATGCACCTCCTGCAGAAGATGCCAAATATCTATGTGCCTTTATCACCGATGCTTACGATCTTGGTTTTATAGTGGGCGAAGAAATAGCTAAGCAACTTTTAGAAGCTAACCCTACAGGTGAGATAGAATATGGTATCATAGGTGCTATAGACGGTAATACCATCGCTACTATACGTAACATGGCTTCTAGAGATGGTATAGCTTCCGTGGATGCCGAGGGTAGAATCAAGGAGGTAGCCTATCTATTTTCCGGTGGTTTTTCTGAAGAAGGAGGCCTCCAGACAGCAGAAAATATGTTGGTAGCTCACCCGAACCTTAAGGCTATAATTGGCACATGCGATGCTCACGTTATCGGAGCCACGGCGGCTGCTGAAAGACAGGGAAAAGCCGATCAGATAATTATGGGTGCAATAGATGGTTCCAAAACAGCTATGGAGATAATGATGAATGGCGGTCCTATTAAAGCTTTAGCCTGGAATAGCCCGCAGGAAGTAGGCAGGGCTGGCGCTACTGCAACTATACGGCTGCTTAACGGTGACGAAGTACCTGCTTCTAAGACCATGGTTATCAAAGCAGTCTTGATTACACCTGAAAACGTTAAAGATATTTACGATCCTAATTCCGCGTTCTAAATAGTAATTTAGTCACTCTGTAAGGGCATTTTGAGGCACCATGCAGAGTGACTATAAATCCTCTGGAAAGGTACGATATTTATGAGTCCAATTATAGAACTTAGGGATATCGACAAAAAATTTGGAGCAGTGCACGCATTAAAAAAGGTTTCTCTGTCCATAAATAAGGGAGAAACCATTGCTCTAGTTGGTGAAAATGGTGCCGGTAAAAGCACCTTGATGAAAATACTTACCGGGGCCTATACAAAAGATAGTGGCACAATATTGATAGATGGTAAAGAGGCTTTTTTTAATGATACCATTTCAGCAAAAAAATTTGGGATAGCACAAGTTTATCAGCAAGCGGAGCTATGGCCAGAACTATCGGTAGCCGAAAATATTTTCCTTGGCGAACAGGATATGTCGCGGCATGGTTTAGTTAACTGGAAATATATTTTCCAAAAAGCAGCGAAACTTCTAGAGAAATACAATATACCAATAAAGGAAACAGCTAAGGTAAAAGATTTAAGTGTTGCCTCCCAACAGTTGGTTGCTATTGCTAAGGTACTAATCAGAAATCCCAAGGTGGTTATTTTTGATGAGCCTACGGCAGTTTTATCCGACAAAGAAGTCAATATTTTATTCAATATAATAAGGATGCTTAAGAAAGAGAAGACAACTATTATATATATTTCACATCGTTTAGAAGAAGTATTTGAACTTAGCGATAGAATTGCCGTTATGCGGGATGGAGCAATGGTAACTGTGCTAGAGAACCAAAACCTTGCCAAGAGTGATTTAATTGCTCATATGCTAGGTAGGCACATTAATGCGTTGTATCCTGAAAAAAACACCGTAGAGAGTGATGAGGTAGTACTTGAACTGCGGAATGTATCTACTGATAAGGTAAAAGATATTTCCTTTACTGTTAAAAAAGGTGAGATACTAGGAATTGTAGGTCTCGTAAACAGCGGTCGTACTGAAACTGCAAGGGCAATATACGGTATAGACAGAATAAAACAAGGTGAAATGTTGCTCTTTGGCAAGCCAGTTAACTTCAAAAGCCCTACCGATGCAGTGAAACACGGCTTATTTTTAGCTCCTGAAGACCGGAAAAAGGAAGCTTTAGTTCAGATCCGGCCAATTCGTGAAAACATCACTTTGTCTAACTTAAAATTGATTTCTAGATTCGGTTTATGTAACATGCAAAAAGAAAAGGCCCTTGTAGGCAAAATGATGCAGGATTTGCGCATAAAAGCGGATTCGATGGAATCCAATGTTAATACTTTAAGCGGTGGTAACCAACAGAAGGTGGTTATCGCAAAGGCTATTACTGCTCAACCCAAGATACTGATTTTTGACGAACCAACGCAGGGTATTGACGTGGGGGCTAAATCAGAAATAAATTCCCTTGTGCAAAGATTGGGCAGAGAAGGTATGTCCATTATATTGATATCATCAGAAATTGAAGAAGTACAGGGTATGTGTAATAGAATTGTGGTCATGAGGAACGGAACCGTTGCCGGAATAGTAGAAAGCAATATTGACGATAGTAAACATATCCTGGACCTTATGTATAGGAGCGCGAACGATGCAAAACTACAACAAGCAAATTGAAAAACAATCACAAACTGGCTTAATGTACATTGTGAAGTCCTATCTAAAGACCCAGGCTATTCCTCTCATTGTATTATTTCTAATGGTTATCATTTCTTCTTTCCTTTCACCGGTTTTTTTATCTATGGCCAATGCTCAAAATCTAGTAGTACAGATTGCACTAAGCATGGTAGTCAGCATGGGTATGTTTATTGTAATTTTAACCGGTGGTATCGACCTTAGCGTGGGTTCTTTAGTAGCGTTATCCGGTGTTTTGGCAGCAGGATTTATGCGGACTATGTCGGTCTGGTGGGCACTTCTTTTTACTATAGCGATATGTACTTTTTTGGGTGCTTTTACTGGACTAATAGTTGCCAAACTAAAAATTGCTCCCTTTATTGTCACATTAGGCATGTTAAGCTTTGTAAGTGGTCTTTCCTATTGGTATACTCAATCATCGCCTATCTCCTGGCGTACCCTGGAGGGGGCCTACGTTATTAATTTCATAGGCTCATCAAAGATTTTCGGTATACCAGTGTTGGCTGTTATATGGGTAGTCATGATCCTAATTACTGCGTTTATTATGCGCCGTACTATTATAGGGCGTATAATGTATGGCATAGGCGGAAATGAGACGGCGGTTAAGCTGTCGGGTATAGATATAAGCAAGTGGAAGATATTTCCCTACGCTTTTTCTGGTTTTTGTTGTGGCCTAGGTGGTATTCTCCTGATGTCTCGGTTAGGAGTGGGTTCTCCTACTAGCGGCACCGGTCTTGAATTAGACTGCATTGCAGCAGTGGTTATAGGTGGCACCAGCTTCAGCGGCGGTATAGGAAATGTCAGCGGTGTTGTGATAGGCGTGTTCATTTTGGGGATTATAAACAACATTTTAGATCTTTTAAATGTGCCTTCTTATCCGCAACTTATGCTTAAGGGTGCCATAATAGTTCTGGCGGTTATTCTTTCAACTATTCGGGAGAGAAGGCAGTAGCAATTTTCAATCAAATGAGTTTCACATTGGTGATTGCGGTGTATCGGAATGAAGAGAACAAAACCATCATAGGCCTCCCTCATAGGTGTGAAGCGTCCACTATAATCAACGGGTGATGGCTACAAATATATTTCTAAAAAAGAGCGAAGGGGGGATCATGATGTTAGTTAGAGGAAAATATGCACTGGTAAACACATCATTGGGAGAGGAAGGCATAAAAGAGGATTGGGCAGTGTGCATTGACAGAGACAAAATAGTAGAAACTGGAGCATATGATGTGCTCAAGCAAAAACATCCAGATCACAAGACTATAGGTGACGGAACCCAGCTTTTGATGCCGGGACTTATTGATGCTCACACTCACGGAGCAGGTCTTTCTTTTGTGCAACGCGGTGTTACATTTGATTTTCTAGAAAATTCGTTGCTAGACTTTGAGACAGCTCTCGATTTAGAGCCAGAGACAAATAGCATACTTAACGCAGTGCGGCATATACAAAATGGATGTACCACTATCCACCATAACAATTGGAGTATGCCTTCCGATCCTAACGAAATAGAAAACTGTGAAAAGAAAATAAAGGCCTATGAAAGCACTGGAATACGACTTGGTTTTTCGTTAGGCATACGCAATAAAAACATTTTAGCCTATGACGATGTAAACTTTTTTAAAACACTTCCCCCAGATTTACAGACAGAAACTGAATATCTAATCAATATAGACACTGAAGCGGCGGTGCGGGATTATTTTGATGCTTTTGAATACCTGTATAATAATTATCATAAAGGAAAAGTAAGGATATTATTGGGGCCTAATTGGGTGCAGGGTTCTACTGATTCTTTCCTTGAAAAAGTGAAGGCGCGGGCGGACGAATTAGGCGGCTTGCCTATCCATATACACTGCTTGCAAACTCCGGTACAGAAGGCTTTCGGTTTGCGTACCTATGGCAAATCCCTTGTGGGGCACCTGGATGATTTAGGATTGGTAGACCATAATTTGGTTTTAGGACATGCGGTGTATCTTAATCAGCTAGATATTGACCTTTTGGCTTCAATGAAGGCTAGTGTGACACATCACCCAAGCTGTAATCTTGCCACACGGAATGGCATTGCACCGGTATATGCTATGGTAAAAGCCGGGCTTAATGTTGCTCTTGGAATAGATGAAAAGGGTATTAATGATGATGAGGATCCCATAATGGAGATGCGGATGATATACTACCTGCATCGTCAGGCGGGGATCGACCTCACTAACTGTCCTGCGTTAACACCTTTTGATGTATTAAAGATCGCAACGATAAACGGGGCGAAACCGACGGGTTATGAAGGACAAGTAGGTGTATTAGAACCTGGTATGCAAGCCGATGTGATACTTGTGGATATGGATGAAATATTAAATCGGCCGTGGGTTTCGCCCAACTGCTCCATTGCTACTTTGTTTGTTCACCGTGGACTAGGCCGACATGTTAATACGGTGATAATAGGTGGTACTTTAGTAATGGACCAAAGGAAAATATTGACCGTAGACACAGAGGCTCTTTACAAAGAAGTAAAGGAGCAAGCCAACAGAGGAATGACTCCAGACCAGATTCATTATCGGGACCTTCTTTACCGGATAAAACCGTATTACCAGAAGTGGTACAACAGCTGGCTCAAGGATCTTGAATTTACGCCTTTCTATAATATGAACAGCCGTTATTAACCGTTGTAAAAGACAGGCTGCAGGAAACTTCTTTTTTTGGATAAGGTAGCCTATTTCATTGGTGGCGAACAACAACATTGCAGAGTGTAGCATATTCCGGTAGATACTTAGAAAGTTAGGCCATAAGGAGGTTCAGGAAATATGTCCCAGAATAGAACAAAGAATCATTTGGATTTATTACTGTCGGGCAACTTAGTACTTGATGATGAGCACCCAGTCAAAGGGAGTTTGGGTATTAAAAACAAGAAGATTGTGGCCATAGGAGATAAGAATTCTTTAGGTAAAGCAGATAAGGAAATTGATTTCGGTGACCTACTTATATTTCCTGGTGCGGTGGATGCCCATTGCCACTCTATAGGATATGAGTATGAAGGTTTTACTTCATCCACAAGAGGAGCTGCGGCAGGAGGAGTTACAACAATAAATGATCATCCATTAGATTTAGGAGGAGCACCTGTTACTGCCAAAGATTTAGAAGAGAAAAAAATGCGGATGGCTCAAGAAGTTCATGTTGACTATTGTTTAACAGGTGGGGTAGTAAGTGGACAATTAGCAGATCTGCCAGGGGCTATTGAGGCAGGCATTGTGGCTTATAAAGCTCTTATGCATAGCACTGCTGATCCATCTTGGTACCACATGACGGCCTTAGAAGATTGGGAACTATTAAAATCCTTTGAGGTGATTTCGCAAACAAAGTTACCTGTTATTGTGCATGCAGAAAACGAAAATCTGATTGCTCACTATACAAAAGAATTAAGAAGCCAAGGAAAAACATATCCAGCAGCCCATAATGAAAGTCGGCCAGATATAACAGAGATCGAAGCTGTAAGCAGAGCAATTTGTTTTGCAGGGGCTTCTAACGTGCATCTACATTTAGCACATCTAAGTTTACCCCAAAGTTTCATCTTAGCATCTGAGGCCCGGCAAAAAGGTGTATTGGTTACCGCTGAGACTTGTCCTCATTTTTTGGTATTAACTATGGATCGGTGGAAAGATGTAGGGGCCAGGTATAAGATTAATCCTCCACTGCGGTCGGAAGAAGCGCGGGCCGGGTTGTGGCGCTTATTAACTGATGGTTACATTAATATAGTTGCTTCTGACCATGCTCCTCATGCACCCGAGATAGTAGACGACATCTTTGAGAACCCATCAGGAAGTCCCGGTATAGAAACCCTTGTTCCTCTAATGTTTAGCGAAGGTGTCAGCAAAGGGAATATATCCTTGTCTCGGTTTACCCAACTTGTATCGACCAATCCTGCTAAAATGCTAAAGATCTATCCCCAAAAAGGTGCTATTAGAATTGGGTCTGATGCAGACTTAATGGTATTGGATCCCAAGAAAAAGTGGACTATAGAAGGGCATAATTTGCAAACTCCTTGCAAACTAACGGTTTTCGAAGGAATACCTGTTGTGGGCAGAGTCGTTAGCACATTTGTTAGAGGGAAACAAGTGTACCTGGATGGGGAAATCATAGGCCAGCCGGGAGATGGTCAATTTGTTGCCCGGGGGACTAATTAATTGGCAAAGAAAGGGAGCTCAATGTTGTTAACTGTTGATGCGCACAGAATCATGGATCGTTTGCAGAAGTTAGGTTCCATTGGGCAAGTTCCGGATATTGGATTATGGCGTCGTCCTTACACCAAAGCTTATAGAGAATCAATGGATCTTTTGACAAGCTGGATGAAAGAAGCCGGATTAGCTGTGCGACATGACGCAATTGGAAACTTAATTGGCAGCTTACCTGGAAACAAAACAGAAGGCGGTATTGTTTGCACCGGCTCTCATCTTGATACCGTAAAAAACGGAGGCAAATTTGACGGTGCTTTAGGTATTGTAGTTGCAATAGAAGTTGTACAAGTTTTAAAAAATCAATGCGGTAATCCTGATTTTCCTATAGAAGTGATTGCTTTCATAGGGGAGGAAGGAAGCTGGTTTCCATACGGGTGTTTTGGAAGTCGGGCGATGGTAGGCGAGTTATCCGAAGATGACTTGCAATGGACTAATGACGAGGGAATCACCTTAGCTGAAGCCATGCGACAAGAAGGATACAATCCTGAGTCTATACAGGAAGCACACCTCTTAGACCATGAAGTTAAAGCGTTTATAGAGTTGCATATTGAGCAGGGGCGGATATTGTACGATGCTAATATACCAGTTGGTATAGTACAAAGTATTGTAGGGCTTCGTCAGATTAAAATTACTATTAAAGGGCGAGCTGATCATGCTGGAACAACACCGATGAATATACGGTATGATCCAATGGTGGCAGCTGCCGAAATGATTACAGCCACTACTGAGCTTGTTAGAAAAACTGACCATATGGGGGTTATTACTTTTGGCCAGTTATTGGTAGTGCCAAACATGGCTAATGTCATAGCGGAGGAAGTGGAGTTGGTTGCTGATATTCGGCATCCGGATCTTCATGTTTTAAACAAAATATGCCAAGATGTGCAGAATATCTGTAAATCGATTGCCCAAAGATGGTCATTAGAGGTAACATCGTCTGTAGTTGTCGACAATGTACCAGTAGACATGGATCCAGAGATAGTTAATTTAGTCACTTACTGTGCAAACCAACTAGGGATACCTTATCAATCCTTATATAGTGGAGCAGGACATGATGCTATGATACTGGGGAGACACTATCCCACCGGAATGATCTTTGTTCCCAGCCGAGCGGGAAGAAGTCATTGTCCAGAAGAGTGGACTGATGTACAGGATATAGAAAAAGGAACTCAAGTTCTTTACAGGGTTTTATACGAACTTGCTTATAATTAAGAGCATTTTCACTGAAGAACTAAAATTATCCTCGCGAAATGCAATACGGATTTAAAATAGCGGAATTATGACGAACACAGGAAAAGAAGACTTATTCTAGCAAGATTTTTAATGGTGATCGAAAACGATAGATAAAAATGGAGGAATACGAATGAATATTTTGTCTCAAGTTGCCCAGAATTACCCTCGTTCCGGCATCCGTCGCATGTTTGACTTAGCAGCTGGGTATGATGATGTGGTAAGTTTATGCTTAGGCGAACCGAATTTTGATACGCCTTTGCACATTGTTGAAGCTGCTAAGAAAGCACTTGATGAAGGCTTAACCCACTATACGCCTAATGCAGGGTTAGTTGAGTTAAGACAGGCCATTGCCGACAAGTATGAACGGGAATTCGGGCTTGAGTACTCAGTAGATAATGTAATGATTACTGTTGGTGCCATGGAGGCTTTATATCTTGCCATGGTAACTAC
>JAAYWY010000103.1 GCA_012516165.1 Bacillota bacterium | reverse complement strand
ATTGCTGCCTGCCGCAGCGAAGAAGATGTGGCCGAAGTAGCCGATGATCTGATAGATCGCTATGGCGACCCGCCACATGAGGTGGAGGCGCTGCTAGAAGTGGCCCGCCTAAAAGCTTTAGCCCGCGAGGTGGGAATAGCCAGCATAATAGAGCGGGGACAGAAGGTTATCTTGACTTTAGTTCCTGAAGTATATTTTAAACCCGAAGAGCTTATTACCCTTATTCGGACCAGCCAGCGGCGGTTAGTAGTTGTGCCAGACAAGGAGCGGGAGCTAGTTTTCCGCACCGAGGGGTTACCCAAAGAGCAGGTGATAATAGCTATCCGCCAGCTATTACAGCAGGTGAAAAAGCTGATAGCTGTTCGGTCGCCCAAACTACCAGAAATTATCTTCAAAGACAATTAACCCCAGTATGCTGGTACCCTTTACGCTTGTATCTGCTAAGCGTAAAGGGTACAATGGGAAAGGTGATAGCTAAGAGCAAGAGTAGTGAGGAGGAAGCGCATAATGAAATTGAAATGGACTAAAGTGGCGGCTTGTTTGACCATAGCATTTCTGCTTGTGGGATGCAGTAATACTGTGGTCGGCCGCGTTGGTGACAAGGAGATCAAGCAATCTGATGTGGACAAACGAATTGCTATTTTTAAGCTGTTTTCTCCCGATTTCGATGTTAGTACCATTGCCAGAGCTGATATTGTCGATCAGTTATTAGAAGAACAGATGGTTATAGCGGCAGCCGATGAGAAAGGAATTACTGTAACGGACGAAGAAGCCCAGCTTTCTATGGACGAAATAAAGGAAGGTCTGGAGAACCAATTTGGCGATGAAAAGAAAACGGCTTCTACTTTAAAAAAGTTCAATGTTACCTGGGACGATCTAAAGGAAATAGTAGTCAATAATATAAAAATACAACAGCTTTATACCCAGGTTACAGCCGATGTCAAGGTTACCGATGAAGAAGTACAGAAATATTATCAGGATCATGTAGCTGAATTTGCCATGCCAGAACAGGTTAAAGCCAGCCATATCTTAGTAGAAGAGGAAAAACTGGCTAACGAGCTTAGGACGCGGATAGAAAAAGGAGAAGACTTTGCTGAGCTGGCTAAAGAACATTCCACTGATCCGGGATCTAGAGAAAACGGTGGCGAATTAGGTTATTTCCCGGCTGGCCGAATGGTGCCGGAATTTGACAAGGCAGCCTTTAGTACGCCAGTGGGACAAATCAGCCCTGTGATCAAGACGGAACATGGTTACCATATTATAAAGGTAGACGACAAAAAACCGGCCCGAACATTAACCCTAGAGGAAGTAAAGCCTTTTCTTTCTATGCAGATGGAAAACCAAAAGAAAAATGAAAAATTCTTAGCCTATATTGAACAACTAAAGACCGAAACTCAACTGGAGAACAAGTTAGCCAAGGACAAGCCCGCTCAAAACTAGACTTTTATTTACCACCCCTCATGGCAAAAATGAATAAAAGTGTTAATTGATCTATATACTATCTGTGAAACAGTTCCCGGATGTCAGGTAAAAGGAGGGGTGGATTTGAAGGCAACGGGTATTGTTAGACGCATAGATGATCTGGGCCGGGTAGTGATTCCCAAAGAAATTCGCAGAACTCTACGCATTCGTGAGGGTGACCCCTTGGAGATATTTGTCGATCGTGAAGGGGAGGTTATCCTTAAGAAATACTCCCCCATCGGGGAACTGAGCGACTTTGCCCAGGAGTATGCCGATTCCCTGGCCGATTCGGTGGGGCATGTTGCTTGTATTTGCGATCGAGATACCATTATCGCTGTTGCTGGAGCCCCCAAAAAAGAGTTCCTTAACAAACCCATCAGTGGGGCTGTGGAAAAAGTTATGGAGGAACGGAGAACGGTTCTTATCAATGACCCCGAGCAGAACAAATACTGCAAGGAGTGCCTGACGGAAGATGAGGACTGCCGTTTTAGTGCCGAAGTTATTGCTCCTATTATTGCCGAAGGGGATCCTATTGGGGCGGTGATCATTTTATCCAAAAACCCAGGGACTAAATTTAGCGATTTGGAATTGAAATTGGCCGAAACTGCTGCTGGCTTTTTGGCCAAACAGATGGAACAGTAAAGAAGCACTACTGAAGCACTACTTAAGGATAATAAACCTATTAGGAGCCTGGTTTGAAACCAGGTTCCTTTTTGGTATAATGAGATGGTAGCTAATAAGGGAAGTGAAGAGTATGCATAGCGGCCAGTCGTTTTTAGGCGGGGCGGCCATCTTGGTAATAGCAGGTATCACGAGCAAAGTGCTAGGGGCTATATATCGTATTCCACTGGCCCGGCTTATCGGTCCGGAAGGAATGGGCTTATATGGTATGGCTTATCCGCTATATGCTATGATTTTGGCTCTTTCCACGGCCGGTATACCTGTGGCCATTTCTAAGTTGGTGGCGGAAAAGCTGACTGAGGACAAGCCCGAGAGGGCCGGGGCTATTTTTAGAGTAGCAAACCGAGCACTGTTTTTGTCAGGTTTGTTTTTTACAGTACTGACAGTGGTGCTGTCTCATATTTTAGTAAACGGTAGATTGCTGCGTGATGCACGGGCTTTTTGGCCTTTGGTAGCGACAGCGCCAGCTGTGCTGTTGGTGTCTGTTAATTCAGCGCTCCGGGGATACTTTCAGGGATTTCAGGATATGCGGCCCACAGCAGTTTCCCAAGTAATAGAACAGCTTCTACGGGCTGCTACGGCTCTAATTTTAGGCTATATGCTACTACCGCGTGGATTAGAATTTGCTGCTGCTGGTGCATCATTTGGTGCTGTAACGGGTGCTTTTGGAGCGTGGGTTATGTTATACTGGTATTTACGCACTTCAGCAGCTGGGAAGGTGGCAGCAGCTCCTTGGCCAGATGATTGGCGTCCAGTATTAAAGCAGATTTTAGTGTTAGCTATTCCGGTATCATTATCCAGTCTTGTAATGCCCATTATGCAGGAGTTGGATGTGCTGCTGGTCCCCATTAGGTTAGAAGCAGCCGGTTATACAGTGAGCGAGGCTACATCGCTGTTTGGACAGCTAACGCAGATGGCGCTTACGCTCATTAAT
>JAAYWY010000102.1 GCA_012516165.1 Bacillota bacterium | reverse complement strand
GGCTGGAGCTAAAAGACAACACCGGCATCACCCTAAAAGAAGCGGCCAGCCAAAACGGTGCGCAACTAGCTAAAATTGCCACAGCGCGCCGCCGACCGGAAGAACTTAAAGCCTTTCTTGAACTTCATATTGAACAAGGACGGGTACTGGAAGAGACAGAAAACAAAATTGGTATTGTAACCGCTATCGCTGCCCCCACCCGCTGGCAAATTACCATCCAAGGTCGGGCCGACCATTCTGGAGCCACCCCCATGGCACTTAGACGCGATGCCCTAACAGCTGCCGCCGAGCTCATTTTGGCAGTGGAGCGCCACGGCTGGACCGAATCGCCGTACCAAAGTGTGGCTACGGTGGGAGTGCTTCGCCTGGAACCGGGAGCGATGAATGTCATCCCCGGCCGAGTGAATCTAGGCTTGGATATCCGTGGCATTGATCCCGACAGTATCAGACGGATAGTGGACGGAGTCGGTCGGGACCTTAAAGATATTTGCCAGCGGCGCAAAGTTCAAGCTAAGGTACAAGAACTGGCTTCCGATAAACCCGTGGTTTTGGATAAAACCATAATCAACACCATAGAGGAAGTATGTGAGGAATTGACTGTACCCTACATGCTCATGCCCAGTGGTGCCGGGCACGACGCCATGAATATGGCTAAGCTGACTCCTACCGGTCTTATCTTTGTACCTTGCAAAGATGGTATTAGCCACAACCCTAAAGAAAAAGCAATCCTTGACGATATCGCCCTCGGCGCAGAAGTATTGCTTCACACGATATTAAAGTTAGCTCATTAGGTATTCAAGGAGGCGAGTAGTTTGTTAATTCAAGGTGGCCTGGTAATAGATCCCGCCAGCGGCCGTCAGGGACAGTGGGATATACGAGTACAAGATGGCAAGATTGCTGCCATCGGCCCTAACCTGTCTGCACTGTCCACTGAAACCATTGTCCCTGCTACTGGTTGTATTGTTGCCCCTGGTTTAGTGGATATACACGTCCATTTTCGTGACCCGGGCTTAACGCACAAGGAGGACTTATCCACCGGCAGCTGTGCAGCCGCTGCCGGTGGCTTTACCACCGTGGTATGTATGGCCAACACCAAGCCAGTGATGGACTCGCCAAAGATGGTGGAAGAATTTTACACCCGAGCCGCTCGCGAGGCAGTAATAAATCTTTATACCGTAGGCAGTGTCACCTATAACTTAGCCGGAAAAGAACTCACTGACTTTGCCGCCCTCAAAGAGGCGGGAGCTGTCGGCTTTTCTGATGATGGCAACCCAGTAGAAAGCGCAGCCCTTATGCGCCAAGCATTAGAGCAGGCAGGATCCGTAGGCCTTCCGGTTATATCTCATGCTGGCGACCTGTCCCTAGTGGCCGATACCATCGTCAACGAAGGACCGATTGCTAAAAGGCTGGGATTAAAAGGCATGCCCACTGCAGCCGAGGATATCCACGTGGCCCGCGATGTCCTCCTGGCCAAGCTCACCGGCCAACACGTCCACATCCAGCACGTTAGCTCTGCTACCGCCATTGCCATAATTAGAGAGGCCAAAGCACGGGGCATAAAAGTAACGGCCGAAGCTGGTCCCCATCATTTCACCTTGACCGATGAGGCCCTACTTGAACATGGGACCAACGCTAAAATGAATCCGCCTCTTCGAACATTCTCTGATGTCGCTGCTGTTCGCCAAGGTCTAGCTGATGGAACCTTGGATGCCATCGCCACCGACCATGCACCACACACAGCTGAGGAAAAAGCAGTCGGTATGAAAAAAGCTCCCTGCGGCATTGTCGGATTAGAAACGGCCCTAGCCCTCGTCTGGACCGAACTGGTCAGGCCCAATATCCTCACGCCCATGCAGGCCCTGGCCAAGTTAACTTACGTGCCAGCTCAAATCCTCGGCCTTAACAAAGGCACTTTAGCCCCTGGGGGCAACGCCGACATAACCATCTTTGACCCAACAGCTCAGTGGGAAGTCCGCCCGGAACAGTTTTTCTCGAAAAGCCATAATACCCCCTTTGCTGGCCGTAAGCTTACCGGCCAAGTAGTGGCCACCATCGTCGGCGGTCGCATGGTCTTTAATCAAGGAAAGATAGTAGCTAGGTAGGCAACAACCACTGTGTCAGCTTGCGGCCCTTGGCCGCTCTTTATAGTGCAGGATATCCCCATGCTCCGCACCGTCCCTTAGAAAGAAACGACCTTCAGCTGTTTCAGCTGAAGGTCGTTTTGTACTATTCGTACTATCGGATAAGGAGCCAATAATTACTATAGATACAATCCTACACCCGGCCCGGCTGGCAGATTCAGCACCATCCAAATAATCAACTGCAGTGTCAAGACAACCATGAAAGCTAGGGAGTAAGGTATCATCAAAGAAATATAAGTGCCAATTCCCACTTCTTCTTTTTTGGGATTGAACTTGGTTAACAAAGCTAGGATAACTGGAATATAAGGCGATAAGGGCGAAATAATGTTAGTCGACGTATCCCCAATACGGTACGCCAACTGGGTTAAAGCTGGAGAGAAAGAAACGACCGAAAACATGGGGACAAAAATGGGAGCTAAAATCATCCATTTAGCTGATCCACTGACAATAAACAGATTAATGAAAGCACAAAGGATAATAAACATAACAGCTAACGGAATACCACCCAAATTCATCGCCTGTAGAACTTCCGCCCCGGTTACGGCCAGCACAGTGGTAATATTGCTGCTATTGAACAAATTGATAAATAACGATGCAGGGAGACAAACCACCAAAAAGCCTACAATACTCTCGATACCTTGGGCCATATACCGCGGAATGTCTTTTTCACTTTTAATGGTACCAGCAGCAATACCATAACCTACACCTACAAACATAAAGAGGAAAAATATTACCGGCATAATACTATCGATAAGAGGAGATTTGGGCAAAAATCCACCATCTTCGTTACGGAAGAATGCCCCTTGGGGCAAACACAGGACCAGCATTATGACTAAAAATATAGCTAAACCCGCTAAAGCTCCTTTAAGACCTCGTTCTTCTGCCGGCGTAAGCTCGTGCTCTTTTAGGCTCCCTTTATCTATCATCATCTCGCCGCTGGTATCCCCTAAGCGCCGGACAATGAATTTTTCTGTCACCCAGGTGGTAACAAAAGTAATAACAAAAGTAGCCACAATCATAAAATACCAGTTCATGAGCGGATGCACAGGAGCGGTAATTCCCATGGCTTCCGCCACCGGTGCCGTAATACCACTGAGCAAAGCCTCGGTACCAGCAATGAAAAGATTAGCGGTAAAGCCGCCCCATGCCGCAGCATAACCAGCCACCACTCCCACCATGGGGTTTCGACCCAAAGCAGCAAATATAGATCCACCGATAGTCGCTGTAAAAACAGACCCTGCGTCAGAAGCTAGGTTGGAGTTCACACCCACAAAAGCTAGCACCATAGTAACCAAAGCCGGCGGCGCACCTAAGATAGTTTTCCTCATGGCAGCCGACATAAGCCCCGTCTGGTCCAAAAGCGATATGCCGAGCATCATGGTCAAAATTAGCCCTAAAGGCGCAAAATTAACAAAGGTCTTAACGAAATCCTTAAGAAACGCCCGCATGGGCTCAAAAGCCAGTAAATTTTTCACTGCCACTGTTACCTGTTCCGGATCACCACCTACTTCGGCTGGCGGTTTCATGTACGTAACTGCAACACCGGCATTAGATAGTAAAAATGACAAGAACAAAGTAATAACACAAAGAATTACAAACAGGGTAAAGGGATGAGGAAGTTTGTTTCCAACCACTTCTACCCAATTTATAAAGCTACCAAACCAGCCGCCAAATTCATTGGATTGTTTATCTGTAGCCAATTTTTGCCCTCCTTCTTGTGAAATGATTTTTTCGTCTTGGTGGTCAGCGTTAGTGCTAACCTTATTTAGTGGACAAGACTCTTTTTAGGGTCTATCTTATCTATCCTCTAGCCATTAGTTCTACTGCCAGCAGGCTGTAAAGCGTTACCGCCTGCCCTAACACTTCCTCATCAAAATCAAATTCACTGGTATGGTGCCCGGTTCCCACAGGAGTTCCAAACACAATGTATGCCGCTTGGCCGCCTTGCTCCTGTACAGCCCGCATCATATAAGCCACATCCTCGCTGCCGCTAAAGCGAGCTTCGGACACAAATTGTTTAAACCAAGGCTGCGTCTGAGCC
>JAAYWY010000101.1 GCA_012516165.1 Bacillota bacterium | reverse complement strand
GCCGAGCTCTACACCGTTTAACACTAGATCATAAGCTTTGGCCCGCACTCTGCTCGGTTCGGTTTCCAGGTAAGGTAAATCTTCATCCACAGGAGACGTGAATGGATGATGCATAGCCACATAGCGCTTTTCTTCCTCGCTCCACTCAAACAATGGAAAATCGGTAACCCAAGCGAAAGCAAAATTGTTGTCGTCAATAAGGCCTAATTTGCGCCCCAAATAAAGCCGCAACTGTCCCATGGCTAAAGCAGCTGTATGTTCATCAGCAGCTACTAGGAGCAATAAATCACCTTCTTGAGCTACCAAAAGCTCCTTGAGATTATTGAGTTCCTCTGCTGTTATTACTTTGGCCAAAGGTGAACGTATTTTGCCTCCAGCTTCCAAAGCAATCCAAGCTAGACCTTTAGCCCCGAGCTGCGTAACTATAGCTTGTAATTCGTCGATCTCTCGACGTGTAAAAGCAGCACAACCGGGAGCCTTTAATCCACGGATAGAACCACCTTTTTCTAATACTTGTTGGAAAACTTGAATATCGGTTTTTTGAAAGACCGAAGCTACATTTACTAATGGTAAACCAAACCTCAGATCAGGCTTATCGCTTCCATAACGCTCCATAGCTTCCTGATAACTAATCCGTGGAAAAGGAGTAACAATATTACGGCCCAGTACTTCCTGCATAATCGTTGCCACCATTTCTTCCATAAGCAGCTGAATATCTTGGGGCGTAATAAAAGACATTTCAATATCAATCTGGGTAAACTCCGGTTGCCGATCGGCCCTCAAGTCTTCGTCGCGAAAACAACGGGCAATCTGAAAATAGCGTTCCATACCTGCTACCATGAGCAGCTGTTTGAATAACTGAGGTGACTGTGGCAAGCCGTAGAACCTGCCCGGGTTAAGACGACTAGGTACTAGAAAATCACGAGCCCCTTCGGGGGTGCTGAGGGCCAACATAGGAGTCTCAATCTCCAGAAAGCCATGAGCATCAAGAAAATCCCGTACCACTTTAGCTACATGGTGGCGGATAATAATATTCTGCTGCAGCTTGTGCCGACGTAGGTCTAGGTAGCGATACTTAAGTCGCACCGTTTCATCTACATCCACATTATCCTCAATGTAAAAAGGAGGTGTTTTAGCCGCATTTAATATCCAGATAGAATCTGCCCGTAACTCAACTTTTCCTGTCTTCAAATGTGGGTTTTCTGTTCCTCTAGGACGCTGCTCTACGACACCTCTTACGGCTAGTACGTATTCGCTACGGACTTCCTCTGCTTTGTGAAAAGCGTCGGGAACTGTATCGGGACTAAATACTACTTGTACTAGACCGGAGCGATCTCGAAGATCAACAAAAATAAGCCCTCCATGGTCACGCCGACGCTGTACCCATCCATTTATAACGACTTTTTCCCCCACTAATTCGGATAGTTGTACGCATGTGTGGGTACGTTGCCATGCTTCACGCTGCAAAGTCATACACTTACTCCTTCCTTCGTAAGTTAACTAGATTTTAGAATAGAAACTAATTGATCTTGGGGAACTTCTGTTTGCTCTCCAGTTTCCATATCGCGAATCACCACGGCGCCCCGTTTTTTCTCTTCGCCCCCGACGATAACTGTCCACTTTGCGCCAGACCGGTTAGCAGCTTTTAGCTGGGCGCGCAGGCTAGCCTGGCGATAATCTTTGTCGGCAGCAATGCCGGCCCGACGCAAGATGGTCAAAAGAGCAAAAGCATCTTTGTTATCTGCATTGGTTAAAGCAGCCACGTAAACCGTAGGCTTATTGACAGTGGGAATACTAATGCCCATTTGCTCCAAAGCTATAAGTAGTCGGTCCAGTCCCATGGCAAAACCAACCCCCGGGGTTGGCGGTCCGCCACACTCTTGCACTAGGCCATCGTAACGCCCACCACCACAGATGGCCGTCTGCGCACCTAACCCCGACCATGTAACCTCAAAAACTGTCTTAGTGTAGTAGTCCAACCCGCGCACTAAAGCCGGGTTGAGCTCATACTTAGCACCCACCGCATGTAAGCACTGTTGTAGGGTTTTAAAATGCTCGGCGCATTCCGAACACAAATACTCCAGCATCTGGGGTGCAGCTGCTGTCAAAGCGCGACAGCCTTCTTCTTTACAATCTAGTACCCTAAGCGGATTGCGCTCTATCCGGCTAAGACAGGTCTTGCACAACTTGTTCTTGTGTTCAGATAGATACTCTAGCAACGCCTGCCGATATTCTTGGCGGCATTTAGGACAGCCTATACTATTTAACTCTACGACCAAATCCTTTAGACCAAGCCGCGTACATAAATCTAGCACCAAGGTAATAACTTCAGCATCCACCGATGGATCTTGAGCCCCAATAGCCTCCACACCAAATTGGGAGAATTGCCGGTAACGGCCCGCTTGGGGACGATCGTAGCGGAACATGGGGCCCATATAATACAGTTTTACTGGCTGGGGACCAGCATGAAGATTGTGTTCTAAATAAGCCCGCACAGTGGAAGCGGTAGCTTCCGGGCGCAGGGTAATGCTACGTCCGCCTCGATCGATAAAGGTATACATTTCTTTTTCTACAATGTCAGTTGCTTCCCCAACACTGCGTTGAAATAGCTCCGTATGCTCGAACAGCGGCGGACGGATTTCGCCGTATCCATAAAGACGGCAACAATCACGAATAACTTCTTCTACGTACTGCCATTTAGCAGCTTCTTCTGGTAAAATATCGCGTGTTCCGCGTGGCGCTGTGGTCAGCATCTAATTCCTCCTTAAGGATTGTATACAAAAATACCTCCCTTCCCCGGCCAAAAATTTGCCAGGGACGGGAGGGTTCCCGCGGTGCCACCCTGTTTGGGCATAACGCCCCACTTTTTCTGTAACGGGATAACCCGGACCAACCTACTTACTTCGGTTAGTCGCTCAGGGGTGTTTTTTCGGTAGAGCGGTGATGGCTTAAGCTTACAGTCGCGGCTTAGGCTCCCTGAACATCTGCCTCTACTTACTCTCCCCATCGGCGCTTTAATGTATACTAATGCTGTTTTTCATTTTAGCCTTTCCCTAGGGCTCTGTCAATCTTTTAGCTGATATATACTCGTGGCACCCGAGCAGTGAGACCACATAGAATCTCCAGGTCGATGGTCTCGATAAGCTTTGCTAAATCCGCTACTTGTATTTCTTCGTTACTCTGTTTCCCAATAAGCACTGCTTCATCACCTAAAGCTACATTGGATACAGCCGTCACATCTACGATGCATTGGTCCATACAAACTCGTCCCACCACCGGGCAACGTTGTCCCCGAATCAGTACATACCCTTTATTTGATAAGCTGCGTCGATAGCCATCAGCATAGCCAATGGGAAGCGTAGCTAAGACCTTCTCGGAAGTAGTAGTATAGGTTAGGCCATAACTAATCGCCGTTCCTGGCGGAACACTTTTTAGGTATACAATGCGCGTCTTTAAGGTTAGCGTCGGACGCAAGGCTATCTTGCGCTTGGTATTTGGTCCCGGCCAACATCCGTATAAAATACAACCTGGGCGGACCATGTTATAATGGGCTTCCGGGTAATCCAAAATCCCTGCACTATTAGCTAAGTGTTGCAGTAAAAAAGTATATCCATGTTGTTTTAAGCTGTCTAGGGCTTGCTGAAAACGATTCCGTTGTAAGTTGGTATATTCCTTGTTAGCCTCGTCAGCAGCAGCAAAGTGGCTAAAAATACCCTCAAACTTTAGTCCTGGAAGCCCCGCTACCTGATCCATGAAACTAGCAGCTTCATCCGGCCGAACACCAATCCTCCCCATACCAGTATCGATTTTCAGATGTACTTTGGCTGGTTTACGTAATCGCTCTGCGGCTGCAGATAATGCTTTTGCCAGCTCTACTGTGCACAATGCCTGGGCAATATCGTAGTGGACAGCTGCATCTACCCCGTCACCGGGAATGTTTGTCCCCAACACCAAAATCGGCAACTTAAGTCCCGCCTCGCGCAAGGCTACTGCTTCGTCCAAAGTTGCTACTGCCAGCTGGTCAGCTCCCGCCTTCTCCATAACCCGAGCTACTTCAATGGCACCATGCCCATAAGCATTTGCTTTTACCACAGCCATAATTTTTATTTCAGGACCTACTAACGCTTTGATAGCCTCTAGATTTTCCCGTATGCCTTTTAAGTCAACCTCGGCCCAAGTTGGACGAAGTATCATGAACCACACGCCTCCCGCCTTTAATATTCTCTACAGGACTACACTACACTGCACTGCGCACTTTGCGACCACAATTAACATAACAATTCGCCTTTTAGATATAAAATTCCTCTAGTTATACTTAAAAAAGACCATCTTATACATATCGCGCCACTCTTATCCGCTGCATTCCATGTCTTCATACGTTTTTTCCGGGACTAGAAATTTGCTGTTAGCTTCCTTCGGTCTTACAACGGACACCCTTGCCTTAAACTATGGATACTGCTACCTTAACCGTTCGGGACTTTCACCTTAAAGACAGCATCCATGCCGGATGAACATGAGAGAGCACTCGTTTAATAATTCAACGAGTGCTCTAAAAATATCTAAGCCTAATTAAGCTTAATCTGGGTTAGCTTAACAATTTCTAGAAACAATTCATCCTGGTTTCAACTATTTGGGTTTTGCTACTTCGGTAAAATATTCTTTGGTAAGCTTAAATAGTACCGGTGAACAACCAAGTAGGCCAATCAGGTTAGGAATAGCCATGAGACCATTTAATGTGTCAGCTAAATCCCAAATAGCCTCCAAACCTCCAATAGCCCCGATAACAAGGAAAGGTATAAACAGAATTCGGTAAGCCATACGCACCTTCGGCCCTAGCAAATATTCTAAACATTTTTCTCCATAGTATTCCCAACTGAGCATGGTAGAATAAGCAAATAGTATTAAAGCAAAGGACACAATATAAGTTCCAAAATGCGGAATTGCTTGGTTAAAGGCCATGGCAGTCAATGACGCTCCTGTTTCACCTGTTTGCCATGTACCGGTAATAATGATAGATAAGGCCGTAATAGAACAGACTAAAATAGTATCTACAAATACTTCAAAAATCCCCCACAAGCCCTGTTGTACTGGATGCTGTACACGGGCTGTAGCGTGAACGATAGGAGCACTACCCAATCCTGCTTCGTTGCTAAATACCCCACGAGCAACACCTTTGTTCATAGCTAGCATCACCGTAGAACCAGCAAAACCGCCAACAGCTGCCGTACCAGTAAACGCATTACTAACAATAAGCCCAATTGCCCCTGGTACTTTACCTAAATTCATTACAATTAAGATAATACCCCCAGCCAGATAAAAGATAGACATAAAAGGTACCAATTTTTCTGTAACTTTGACGATATTTTTTAAACCACCTATAACTACAACACCTACCAGTACAGCAACAACAATACCCGACACAAGAGTAGGAACACCAAAATAAGTGTCCATAACTTGGGCAATAGAATTTGACTGAGTCATGTTTCCAATTCCGAAAGCTGCCAAGGCGCCAAATAATGCGAAAATTGAGGCTAACCATTTAGCATTAAGCCCTTTTTCGATATATTTAAATGGTCCGCCAATGATTGTGCCATCGGGAAGTACATCTCGGTAATGCACAGCCAGTACTGCTTCAGAATACTTTGTGCACATGCCAAAAAAAGCCGACAACCACATCCAAAAAACAGCCCCTGGACCACCTGTGGCAATAGCTGTGGCCACACCAGCAATGTTACCAACACCTACTGTAGCCGCCATAGCAGTGTCTAAAGCTTTAAAATGACTAACTTCACCGCCTTCCCCTTCACCTTTTTCCGCTAATTTTCCAACAGTGTGTTTCATGGCATAGCCAAACTTGCTTATTTGCGGCCAGCCTTGCTTTAATGTTAAATAAATACCAGTACCTACCAATAAAATAAGCATTGGTGGTCCCCAAACAAATGAATTTATCTTAGAGTTAAGTACCATTAAAGCTTCCATTTCCCTTCTCCTTTCAATACCTTTTTTCTTTTTGGTCGCTATCTTAACCCCAGTAAACCCCTCTAATAAAATCCCCTCTTTTTTATCATACAATCTTTAGCTGCACCATTTGAACATTAATGTTAGTATTCTTTTTTGTTTATAATATTTGCTATATAATCAATATATTATATTTTCCCATTAATATGAGCATAAACCGGGCCCGGGCTGGCTTATGGTCCGGGCCTTTTGGCTTATTTCAAAACCTCTTCCACTGGTGTGAAGGGCAGTCCGAAATAATCCGCTACGGCTTTATATGTTATTTTGCCATCAACTGCATTGAGGCCTTTCGCCAAAGCATGATTGTCTTGCATGGCTTTCTTCCAACCTTTATTAGCTAACTGGAGTGCATAAGGTAGTGTGGCATTAGCCAAAGCAAAAGTGGCTGTGCGCGGCACTGCGCCTGGAATATTAGGCACCGAGTAGTGAACAACTTCGTGTTTTACAAAAGTAGGATTGCTATGGCTGGTAATGCGATCCATGGTTTCGATGGATCCACCCTGATCAATAGCTACGTCTATCAGGACCGACCCTGGAGTCATAGATTTCACCATATCTTCGGTGACCAATACAGGAGTACGAGCGCCAGGGATCAGAACAGCACCAATGACTAAATCGGCATTTTTTACTTCGTTAGCTATGTTATAGGCGTTAGACATTAATGTTTTGACTCGGCCTTGGAATAAGTCGTCCAGCTCCACCAACCGCTCAGGCTTGATATCCACAATGGTAACGTCGGCACCTAAACCTTTAGCCTGACGAGCTGCATTATATCCCACTGTCCCACCACCGACGACAACAACTTTACCTGGCAGAACACCAGGGACGCCGGAAATCAAAACGCCCTTACCGCCGTTTTGTTTTTCCAGGTAATGAATACCAATTTGGACTGACATACGACCGGCAATTTCGCTCATGGGAACTAACAGCGGAAGACCGCCATTGGCTAGTTGAACTGTCTCGAATGCTACGCTAACGACTTTTTTGCGTAGCAGAGCATCGGTTAATTCTTTTTCCGCTGCCAAGTGCAAATACGCAAATAGCAGTTGTCCTTCTTTCATGAGATCATATTCTGGAGGAAGGGGTTCTTTAACTTTAACGATCATGTCGGCAGCACCATAGACATCAGCCGCCGTAGCTAGTATCTCCGCTCCTGCTTGGGTAAATTCTTCGTCGGTGATACCGCTACCTAACCCAGCACCCTTTTCCACTACTACGCGATGACCTGCACCCTTCATAGCAGCCACTCCAGCAGGAGTCATGCCTACGCGATACTCATTGTCCTTGATTTCCTTTGGCACACCAATGATCATATCGACATCCCCCTTATTGTTTCTTTGATAGCATTAACACCAAGCCTACTTCTATTTTTTGTAGAGCTTCGGTTTGTGTATATTTATATATTTCAATATCAATCACAAAACTCCTGCTAATAAAGACAACTTACCAGGCCATTTATTAACTAAAGTTAATAATATTCACTTAAAAAAAGTATTATGGGCTTTTTCGTACCCAATAGTAGTGGCTGGGCCATGGCCAGGGTAAACAATAGTATCCGTTGGTAAGGTGAAAAGATTGTTCCTTATACCAGCAATAAGTTCCGTAAATGAACCCCCAGGAAAATCGGTACGGCCAACGGACCCTTTAAATAAAGCATCGCCAGTAAATACCATGCCCGGTGTAAAAAGAGAAATACTGCCAGGAGTATGTCCAGGAGTAGCTAGCACTTTAAAAGAAAGCTCTCCACAACAGATTTCCTCATTTGCCGTAAGCAATTTGTCGGCAGCTGGACTCATCACTGGTTGCGGCATCCAGGCCGATAGGTTCTGGTCAGCTAATACCAACATAGGAGCATCGGCCTGGTGCACCAGTATGTCAGCTCCAGTACGTTCTTTAATATACCCATTAGCGCCAATATGATCCGCATGCCCATGCGTATTTATAATATAACGCAATTTAAGTCCTAACTCTTCGGCAGTAGCCAGAATCTTTTCACCCTCGGCACCAGGATCAATTACAACTGCTTCTTTATCGCCAGAGCTGTAAACTAAATAACAATTAGCAACAATGACGCCAACTACTAGTCGTTTTACTTCAATGAACATTTTTGTTTCCCCTCCGGCTTTCCAAAATTAGGGTTACTGGTCCTTGGTTATGGATTTCCACCAACATTTCGGTACGAAAAATACCGGTAGCCACTTGCACCCCCGCACTTCGTACAGCCTGGACAAAATCTTCGTATAAAGGTTCGGCTTCTTCCGGGGGAGCTGCTTCTACAAAACTAGGGCGACGACCTTTTTGACAATTTCCAAGTAAGGTAAACTGGGAAACAGCCAGTACTTGGCCACCGGTATCTAGTAATGAACGGTTTAATTTACCCGTATCATCTTCAAAAATACGTAGATTAACTATCTTCTCCGCCAAAAAAGCGGCATCTTTTGTGGTATCACCTACTGCTACTCCCAGAAGTACCACTAGTCCGGCACCGATAGACCCCACCACTTCCCCTCTCACCATTACCTGGGCTTTTTGTACTCGTTGTATTACAGCACGCATGCTTAAGTTCCTCCTCTAAACTGGGGGTACCCGTTCAACGCTAAAAACATCCTTGATGGCACTTAGTCGGTTTATAATTGCTTTTAGCTCTTCCAAATTTCTAATTTCTAGACGTAAATTAATAATCGTGATCATGTCTTTAGTGGTACGAGCATTAACAGCACTAATTTTGGTTTTCATATCATTGAGAACGTTCATGACATCACTAAGTAGTGCTGGTCGGTCCATGGCTGCCAATTCCACATCGGCAGCAAAAGAAGCAGCTTGGTCCTGATCCCAACTAACTTCAATCAGCCGTTCTGGGTCACTTAAAAAGGCCACGTTAGGGCAATTAACCCGGTGTACTGACACACCACGGCCCCGAGTAACATAGCCAATAATAGAATCTCCGGGAACAGGATTACAACAATGAGATAGTCGTACTAAAATATTATCCATACCTTTAACTTTTACCCCATGGCTAGCTCTCGTCATCTGGGGCCGAGGCATTATATCTGGCAAAGTTGGCTCTGCTTTTTTTTCAGGATTTAAGCGCAAATATTCTTCTTTAAGTCGGGTTACCACCTGGTTAACAGTTAACCCTCCATAACCTACCGCCATAAACAAATCCTCGCTGCTGGTTAATGAAAACCGTTCTAGCACAGCCTCCAGAGGGCCATTGGTTAGTAATTCATGCGGCTCAAAACCCTGTTTTCGGATCTCCTTTTCTAAGTTATCACGACCGCGAGTAATATTTTCTTCTCGTCGCTCTTTTTTAAACCACTGGCGAATTCGCGACTTAGCTTGCGGAGTTCGTACTAGTTTTAGCCAATCGCGGCTAGGACCATTGGCCAACTTACTGGTTACTATTTCTACAATATCCCCATTTTGTAACTTATAATCCAATGGTACCAGGTGCCCATTTACTTTAGCCCCTATACAGCGATGGCCTATATCGGTATGAATACGGTAGGCAAAATCAATGGGACAAGATCCAGCAGGCAAGTCAATAACATCCCCTTTGGGGGTAAAGACAAAGACTTCATCCGCAAAAAGGTCAATCTTAAGTGTTTCCATGAACTCACGAGCATCACGTAAATCGTGTTGCCATTCTAACAGCTGACGTAACCAAAACAGTTTTTTGTCGAATTCATCAGAACTCTTAGTTCCTGTCCCCTCTTTATAACGCCAATGAGCAGCAATGCCGTACTCTGCTGTTCTATGCATATCCCAAGTACGAATTTGAATTTCCAACGGTTCTCCTTCAGGACCGATTACAGTAGTATGTAGCGACTGATACATATTAATTTTAGGCATAGCAATATAGTCTTTAAACCGCCCTGGCACCGGCTTCCACAGCGTGTGAACTACACCTAAAGCACCATAACAGTCTTTAATACTATCTACAATAATCCGAATAGCTGTCAGATCGTATATTTCACGAAAATCCTTATCTTGTTCTACCATTTTATGGTAAATACTATACAGATGTTTAGGTCGTCCTTGGATCTCTGCCTTGATGCCAACTTCATCCAGCTTAGTTTTTAAGCAACCAATAACCTGGTTAATGTATGTTTCTCGTTCTTGACGTTTTTTGGCTACTTTTTCCACCAGTTCATAGTACTTATCTGGTTCCAAGTAACGAAAAGCTATATCCTCTAACTCCCATTTAATGCGGAAAATCCCTAGCCGGTGCGCCAGTGGAGCATATACTTCTAGTGTTTCTTGCGCTATCTTTTTCTGCTTTTTGACCGGCAAATACTTTAAGGTACGCATGTTATGCAACCGATCAGCCAGTTTGATTAAGATCACACGAATATCCTTAGCCATGGCAAAAAACATCTTCCGTAGGTTTTCCACCTGCTGTTCTTCTTTAGACTTGTACTCTATCCGGCTAAGTTTGGTAACACCGTCCACTAAGAGTGCAACTTCTTTGCCAAAATTGTCCTCAATGTCCTGCAGCGTAAACTGGGTATCCTCCACCACATCATGTAACAAGCTGGCAGCAATAGTAGTGGTATCCAGCTCCAACTCAGCCAAAATAAAAGCAACTCCTAAAGGATGCTGAATGTAGGGATCTCCGGAAATTCTGAACTGACCCCTATGGGCTTCATCGGCAAATTGAAAAGCCTTGTCCACTATGGCTAGATCAGCATCAGAGCAGTAACTTTTAAGTTTAACGCGTAGATCATCCAGTTTCACGCTCTGTCCCTCTTCCTATAAACAGGTATTTAATCTAGTCTAACATATCTGGCAGTTTTCTGCTATCGGCACACACTCTCGCCATAACCGCGCCAAAGCCTCAGCCAATATAGCCGGTGGAGCAGTAGCAAAGAAATCAACTAGTTCCAGTGCTTTCTTTTGTTCCTCCTCCAAACGGTTAAAGGTTGAGGAAACACTAAGGTCTACTCTCTTTTTTCCCGCACCAACAGCTAAACATACATAAGATTGTCCCCTATATATATATCTGTTGATTAAGCCCAGCTCTTCTAGCACCGTTAATGCCAATTGCACTTTAGTTTCTGTTCCCTGGTTGGTACTACTTAGTTTTTGAAGTAAGCTGCCTATAGAAACACCTTTAGTTCCACTTTTTTTAACTTCTAAATATACTTGAGCCAAAAAGTTGCGGTCCAGTTGTCGCCGTAGTATATCCTCCCTGGAAGCTGCTATTTCTTTTCGGCCAAATTGTAGTAAGATCCATCCCTTCGGCGGCACCTTGGACAAGCTTTCCTGTAAAGCGCTCACTTGCTGAGGCAATTGGTTAAAAATCAGATCGCACTGGTCAATAAATGAGCCATTAAAGTCATTAGATTCATCTAGGCAACCTCTTCTATCAGCTAGTTTAGGAGCAATAGCATCAGTCGGCTGGCAGATAAGTTCTACTGGGGAGTTATTGGTACGGATATCCTTCAGGCGCAGCTCTACACTCTGTAACCCTTGCCATTCGGTTATCATTGGCAGACAAACCACATCGGCTAATCCTGTACTCAGTTGGCCCGCCATATCCCCTAGTCTAAATCCTATGGCCGGTAAGGTTTGACCTTTATGATTTAATTCCAAGCGCAGATGAGTACCTTCTTTTCCCACTTGACGTATACGCTCGATTTGAACATTGCGAACCATTAACACCGGTTCTGGATTGGCACAGCCGAAAGGAGCCAGCAGCTCCAGTTCACGAACTGCAGTGATATTAAGTTCGGAAAAAGAAGTCTCTATATCCACTTGACGAGAAACAATACAATCTTCAGGGCGTAAAACCTTATTAACTACGTCGATAAAAGCTTGGCGAAAAGCTGGCAAATGTTTTCGATCAAGAGTAAAACCAGCTGCTAATTGATGCCCGCCAAAGGCACTCAAGTAGTTTTCACAAGCCTTTAGCCCATCAAACAAAGAAAAGCCGGGGATACTGCGGCCCGACCCCTTGCCTTCATTGGGCGATAGCGATATCGCTAACGTTGGGCGTTGCCATCTATCTACTAACCGCGAGGCTACAATGCCAATTACCCCTGGATGCCAGCCTTCACCAGCAACCACCACGGCCGCATTTTTTGACAGATTGGCCTCTTGTTCCACTTGGGCTATAGCCTCATCTAGGACATCAGCCTCTATTTGTTGACGTTCGCTGTTTTGCTGTTCTAGCTGTTGGGCCAATTCATAAGCTTTGGTATCATCTTCAGTAAGAAAAAGTTCTACTGCAGTTATAGCACTCCCTAAACGGCCAGGTGCATTTAATCGTGGTGCTAGATTAAAACTAATGGAGCCAGCTTTAAGGTTTTTAGGATCAAGACCCGCTACCTCGCAAAGAGCCCTTAGGCCAGCAAAACTGCTGTTACCCATGGCCTTTAACCCTTCCGTTACTATGACGCGGTTTTCATCCACTAACGGTACTACATCAGCTACTGTACCCAGAGCCGCCAGCTCAAGCCAGCGCTGATCCAAATCCTGATGTAATCCCCAAGCTAGCTTCATCGCTACCCCAACCCCAGCTAAGTCGCTAAATAAGTACTCATGAGGGTGGTATACTTTCGGGTTGATAATCGCTACCGCTGGCGGGAGCACTGGCGGCGGCAGATGGTGATCGCAAACAATAATGTCCAGTCCTTGTTCCTTAGCCCACTGTAACTCCTTTAAATTAGCAATACCACAGTCCACGGTTATAATAACACTGGCACCGTTTTGCGCTAAATCCAGTAGTCCCGCCTGGCTAAGGCCATAACCCTCAGTTAATCGTTCTGGCAAGCGATAAATTACATCTAAACCATACTTTCTTAAAGCTAACACTAAAAGTGCTGTGCTTGTAATTCCGTCCACATCATAGTCACCAAAAACGCCTACTCGCTCCCCACGCTTCCGGGCAAGTTGTAATCGATCCACAGCAGTAACCATACCATCAAGAGCGAAAGGTGTTTGAAGATGAGACAGTTGGGGCCATAAAAACCGTCGCGCTGACGCCTCTGTACTATAACCACGTTGCACTAATACTGCAGCTACCAGAGGAGAGATATCTAGGCCAATGCTAAGAGACTGTACCTGATCCTTTTCTGGCGGTGCATTTATTTCCCAACGTCTCACGACCGACTGTTCCTTTCGTTGTCTGTAGTTGGTGCTTCTTTTTTCTTCTGGTCTTTTATTTTTTGTTCTTTACAACGTTCCAATTCTGATTCCAGTTGCTGTACGCGCTGGGTCGCCTCTCTTATGCTGCGGCTTTGTTGAACTAGCCTAAGTGTGCCCAACAAAAATACCGCTACCGCCCCTAAAGCAGCCGCTCCAAGGATAATCAAAACCAGAGATACTTCAAATCGCCAAACTAAAAACGCTACCGCCACAGGTTTGGCATTTTGCACTGCAAATACAGCTACTAATAGAGCACAGATTAACGCCAAGACTAATGTAAACATGGAAAGAAAAATCCCTCCCCTATATACCCGGTGAGGGATTTATTCGTCATCAACTTGAACTATTCCTGCTAGTTACCTAGCGGCAGCGGCGTAGTTCCTTGTGTATCAATTGGGCCAGAACAGTAGGTTCTAATTCATTGACAACATAAAGTCGGCCACCACTTTTCCGACATAATTCTTCTAAAAAGACTTGGTTGGGATTAAGCCCAATACATACAAAGTCTAATGCACGAGACCTAAACTTCTCTGCTTGATCCAAAGTGTCAGTACTGGCGTCGCTACTCTTTAATGGTACTGTAGGAATCCCATCCGTAATTAGTACTACCAGTGGTCGATATACCCGATGTCGCTGCAAAAAGGTGCCTGCTTCAGCCAGAGCATGGGCCATGGGAGTCAGTCCTGTAGCTTTCAAAGCCAATAGCTGAGCTTGTATTTTTCCTAATGAATTGGTAAATCCTGGTGGAACTAACACTGTATCATCTTGAAAAGTAATTACGGCTATTTTGTCCTGGGTGGCCAAAACCAGATGTTGAGCCAGCATCCTGGCCGCCCGTAATCGATCCCCAGCCATGGAAGCACTGCTATCCACTAATAATATAATATTAAACGCATGATGCCTAACAGGCTGACTATAGCGTAAATCATCACCACTAATACAACCTGGTAAACTGTTACCTTGTACCCAGCGGCAAGCAGCTCGAGCAGCCGTGGCCGTCAAGTTTAATTGTCCCCCTAAACTTAAATTAAAGGGGGCTACTTCTTGTTTTTCCCGTAATCGCTTAAAGTCCCTTCCCGGTTTAATCATTGCATGAGAATAAACGTGGTCAGCACTGGTGGAAAAACGTCGCAAGAATTGGCGCAACCCGCTTTCTAATTCGGGCAAGTACAGATTGATCAGTTCCAATAAATATTGCCCTTTGTCTGTCAACTCAAAGCGGCCACGTTTTTGTACGATATAACCTTTGTTTTTAAGGATCGCTAAAGTATAGTCTAGATCTCCCCACCGTTCGCGGTGCTCACCTGTGGGCTCAAACGGCAACAACTGTAACAAGTGCAGTAATTCTGACGGCGGCATGGTCTCAGTTACTAACTGATAGGCTTCTTTCATAACAGCATCACCACGGTTACTGTTACTATCACCACTTTTCGGTCGGGTAGACGGCGAAGTCTTGTTCTCACAAAGGAATGAATCACTCTCTGAAGTATAAGCAGACAAGTCGGTCTTTGGACCATTTTGTTTTTGTAAATCCAGACAGACCCGTTCTACTTTTCGGATTTCCAGCCCTTGCCTAAGTATCTCTCCCTCTATGGCCGCCACTACCGGCACTAATAAGGGTAACTCTTTTATACCCAGTTCCGCTGCCAAATGAACATGGTTAGCATGAGCCCGGCGCAATGAAGCCTTGCGGCCAAAAGCTAGGCTTCCCGTAAGCCTGCCGCCTCCGGTAGCCGTCTGGATGTCCATGTGGTCTAGAAGTCTCTCGGCACTAGCTTCCAGTTCACTTACCAAGGTTTTTATTATGACCTGGGCCAAAGACCGATGGTTAATGCAGCCTACTTGGTGAAACACGTCAATATGGTAAATGGTACCTTTCTTTTGCCGCCCATAGAACATTTGGCCCGCATCAGCGCCGATAATTCTCACTTCTTCTGGTTTATCAATAGATACTACATGGACCTGGCAGCTAACCACTGTACTTTCACCTAAACGTACACCTTTGCTCACCGTTAATGCCCGGACCAAACGCTCGCCCAGAACCTGCATTTTACTTCTTGGAACCATCGTTTGCCTCTCCTAACGTGACAGCATCAACCACATCTAATTCTAACAAGGGCTGTGCCACCGTCGGCGGTGTTACTAATGGCATATCTAACGGACTCATCTTTCCTGACGACGATGATCGTCTAGTAGCAATAGGCTTATTTCCCATACCAGGGGCACCGGTTTTCGCTGCACCCTGCTGACCATTGTCGCGCTGACGACCTACTAACTTATTCCACCAGGCTACGATCTTGCTCCACCATCTGTTAGATACTTTTTTCTGTCTGGTGTTCATGCTAACCAAAGATGCACTGGTTCGGTCAGCAGGCATAGGAACTAGACCACTACCGGCTGCCCAAGCAGGACTTTCCATTAGCTCCTGTTCGCACTGTAAATCCTGAAGGACAGCTACCAATTGTTCAGGGGTTAAGCGATGTCTTAGTGCTGCCGGGACTACCATCAGCACATCATCCCAAGTTACCTCATAGGCACCCCTATGAGCAGCGGCTAGCACTGCACCGGTCTTAACCGCTTCCAAAGCCCGCAGACTTTCAAAATGATGTTTGAGATAAATCTCTGCCAATGATTCTAAAATAACTGCTGGTATCTTAATTTGGCCAACAAGCTTAGCTTGTTCCATCAACTGTTCACTTAACCGTCTATCAGCTTCGCTTTTTTGTGGCGATTCCCAAGTGGGACTTAAAATTTCCAATAATGGTCCCACTTCTTTAGGCCGACCCATTTGGATCATAAAATCAAAACGATCGGAAAGTTGGCGCCGAATGTCGGCTAAAGAACCAGGGTCTTCGTCGGGGTTAGAGGTAGCCCATACACTTACCTGCAAAGGGAGCGATACCGTAGACAATCCATTTTCCTCAATTTGCACCCGTCCCGGTTTGGTACCCATAGCATCCAGCAAAATATCAGTAAGTTCTGGAGCCGTATCGGCCAGACGATTGATTTCGTCCACCAATACTATACCGCGATGAGCTTGGGGTAATGTTCCCGGAAGCAAAGCTGCTTCTGGCTGATTAATATTGGTTAACCGCTTAAGATCTAAAGTTCCCACTACAGTTCCAATTTTAGCCGAATGTGATATTTCAAGATAGGGAATAGAAACCGACTCCACACCTAACGCTGCTATTTGTTCTTGATTTAGAAAACGGTGCTGAGGGCAATGAGGATTTACTGGGTCACAATTAAACTGGCAGCCTTTTATGCGAATCGACCGCGGCAAAATGGAGCAAGCAGACCGTAAGATAGTAGTTTTTCCTGTTCCCCGTAAACCTTCTACATGTAGATGTATCGGCATACCGGCAGCTAAACCAATAACGCTTAGTTCAGTAAAAAGAAATAACTCTTTGTTTCCCTCATGTCGAACTAACGAAGTATAGGAACGCACAGCAGGCCACCCTCTCCTTTGCAAGCAACATCTAACACTAGTCTACCCCGAAGAGATGACCTTGATGCTGTAATAAAAGAGCGCCTTATTAACAGACGCTCAGGCTAACATTAAACCTTATTTGTTATGCAAGCTATACCATATCGGCGAAGCAATAAAAATAGAAGAGTAGGTCCCAGCTAAAAGTCCAATAAACAAGGCTAAAGCAAATACCTTAGTAGTTTCACCACCAAACAACAGCAACGCTATCACGGCAAACATGGTGGTTAAGGCTGTATTTATCGACCGCGTTAAAGTTTCCATAATGCTTCTGTTTACCAGCTCTGCTAGAGGTTCCTTCTTGCTAGCTTTTAGATTTTCTCGAATCCGGTCAAATATTACAATGGTATCATTAATGGAATAACCAACTATTGTTAAGATAGCAGCAATAAATGTGCTATCGATTTCCACGTTTAAAAGAGCGAATATGCCTACGGTAACCACAACATCGTGTATAAGAGCTATTACACCAGCTAGAGCAAACTTAATCTCGAATCGTAGAGCAATATAGACCAACATTAAGATAGCAGCGATGGTCAGGGCTAAAAAAGCATTGTTTTTTAGTTCTGTACTAATTACTGCCCCCACTTTTTCAATCCTCAGTACCTCATAAGGTCCTAACTTTTCTTTTAACCCAGCCAGCACATCACGCTGGGCTTCGTCACTAAGCTCTTTGGTACGAATTAAAAATGTCCGATCTTTTGTTTCTTGAAGGGTACTTTTTTCTAGGTTGTAATCGGCCAATACTGAACGTACCTGCTCCAAAGATATTGCCTGGTTAAATTGCAGCTGTAACAAAGTTCCACCTTGGAACTCAATACCCGGATTCAACCCACCATGCAGCAGGAGAGCCACTAAACCAACAGCAATAACTAGGAAAGACAAACCAAACCAGATTTTGCGTTTACCTACTATATCTAGTTTCATTTTACTTAGCACCTCCTGCTACCCGCACGTCTATCGGCAAACCCATATCAACCACCAAGCGCAGCACATACTTGGTAATGAAAACAGCGCTTATCATACTAGCGACAATACCAACACCCAAAGTAACAGCAAACCCGCGAATAGGACCTGTCCCCAAATAATACAGGACCGCAGCTGCAATCAAGGTGGTTACGTTAGAATCAATAACAGTAGTCATAGCCCTGGTAAAGCCAGCCTCCACGGCTGATCGAATGGTTTTGCCATTACGGCGCTCTTCTTTGATTCTCTCAAATATAATAACATTGGCATCCACCGCCATACCAATAGAGAGAATAAAACCAGCAATCCCTGGTAAAGTAAGGGTAGCATGTAAACTGGCCAAGGCTGACGCTACCAACAGTACATAAACAGCCAAACTAAAATCAGCTACCAAGCCGAAAACACCATAATATAAGATCATAAAAACCAGTACTGCCGCCACACCAATCAAAAAAGCACGTTTGCTTTTTTCAATAGAATCTTGTCCCAAAGTCGGGCCTACGGTACGGTTCTCAATAACCTCTACCTTAACTGGCAGAGAACCGGAACGTAAAGCAATAGCATAGCGCTGAGCTTCTTCTGCTGATTCTATGCCACTTATTACAGCCTTTCCATCTCTAATAACATCTTTTACTAAAGGAGCTGTAACCACTTGCTTGTCCAGTAAAATAAAAAGTGGTTGCCCCATATTAGCTTCAGTGGCAGCAGCAAACCTTTTACTTCCCTCCGGATTGAATTCCAAAGTTACTATCGGTTTGTTATCCTGGTCATAAACAAAACGGGCGTCTTTCAGATCTTTTCCTGTGAGCCATACTTTACCGTTCTTATCAGCAAACTCTAATTCTGCCGTCATTTTAATTACTTGCACTGCTTCTTCTGAATCCTTTAAACCGGGAAGTTCCACGATGATCCGATGTGACCCTTCCGGTATAATTAGCGGTTCAGTAACACCAAACTGATTGATACGATCATTGATAATCCGCATAACACCTTGTCGAGATTGTTCATCTACCTTAGCTTCTGCTGTATCCACTAGATTAAGAACCAGGTGTGTGCCCCCCTGCAGGTCTAGGCCCAACCGAATGTTATTCTTGATAGGTTTGACCGCACCCAGCCCCAACAGGGCTACCAACACCACAATTACTATCAATTTTGCTCCGTTGGTCCACTTCAATACCGTTTCCTCCTTTTTCCCTCGGCTCACATGATCCCCATTGTTTCCAGATCGTCCACCATATTATAGCGATGACACTAACTTCTTGTCAATTGACACGTTGACGATAACCATCGGAAAATAAAAGCGGTCGCTTCTCAGCAAACATCTTACGGTCTATGTACATAAGATAAATGTCACAGTTCCTACCTCCAAAACGCTCTCGATTTCTAAGCACAGCTTGTTTCTTAAACCCACAACGTTGATAGCAACGTATAGCCCGGTTGTTGTATTGATATACTCTCAGGTATACTCTATTTAATTTAAGTTTTGTAAATGCCACCTCTAGTATCATTTGTAACGCCTGAGTGCCAAATCCTAGGCCCCGATAAGCAGGATTTCCAATGCAAATTTTTAGTTCTGCTTCCTTCAGTCGCCAACTGATTTGGGTCAGCTCCACTTCACCAATAAATCCAGCTTTATTTGTTTCAATGGCCCATAACCGATGGTTAGGTTGTCCCAGTAAATCCCGGCAGCGATCCTGATACGTGGTACTGCTACCTTCCTCATAAAATCCGAAAAAATAACCGATCTCAACATCTTGGTTCCAAGTAGCCATATGTTGAAGATCGCTTTCCAATAAAGGTCTCAGTTGTATTTGTTCCTGCTCTTTTTCCAGCACTGCCTCTACCTCCCAATGGAGCAAAATACTTTAAGGTATTCGGCAGTACTTATCGCTTTCCTCTCGGTAAATTGAACCAGCTGGTTCATTAAAGCAAATGCCAGGTTCTTAAGTGAACCAAAAGCGGACGGTAAAACTGCCACACTAAAGTGGTAATAATGGTTTTGGCTGGGATATTAGTTGTCGCCAGCAGATTAGTCCGGCCCAATAATCTACCTTGAAGCCAAACTTGTACCTCACCCACTTTATCACCCCGTTTCACCGGTGCTTTTAAATCCGGCAATGGCTCCCGCAAAACAGTTATTTGTCCTACTAGTTCCTGGGGTACTACTACATATAAATCAGAAGCAGCCCGCGCAGTAAAGATGTGCTGAAGCCCCCCTGGTAATGGAAACTGAATAACCTGACCAGCTGATACTAACTTAAGAAGGCTGGTGTTGCTGAAGCCATAGTCTAATAGGGCAGCAGCGTCATACCAGCGGTCATCGCTATGAAGAACTACTGCTACCAATTGCCTTCCTCCTTTGCTGGCTGATGCCACCAAGCACTGTCCAGCTGCTTCCGTAGTACCGGTCTTAACACCATCACAGCCACTATAACTCCATAATAACCGGTTGGTATTAAAAAAGGACCTGTTTTCTCCTGGCTTTTGCGGTTGTTTTTCTCGACTTCGGACTATCTCCTGAAATTTGCTGTTACGAAGAGCATATCGAGCGATAGTTCCTAGATCATAAGCTGTGGTAAAATGCTCAGGATCCGATAACCCGTGTGGATTAACAAAATGAGTATCCCAGGCCCCCACTGCTTTAGCCTTTCTGTTTTGCAAACGAGAAAAATTGGCTTCACTGCCAGCCAAATGCTCAGCAATAGCCACACAAGCATCATTACCCGATTCCAGCAACGCACCCCAAATCAGCTCTTCCAGTGTCAACTTTTCCCCCGGTCTAAGTTCAATGCTAGACCCTTCGGTGTAACTAACATTAGGAGTTATTGTAACTATATCGTTAAGGTGCCCCTTTTCCAGAGCAACAATGGCCGTTAGAATTTTGGTAGTACTCGCTGGTGGTCGTCGTTCGTACGGCTTCCTGCCATAAAGAATACTGCCGGTCCGCGCGTCCAAGATCACAGCAGCATCGGCAGTAATATCTGGCAGGGCAGCACACCAGCCGCGTGCCTTGAGCAGCACTAAAGATAGTAATATTAGCATCCAAACCAGTTTCTTTAACCGCCTGCACATTAGTTGGCCCCCTATAAATTAGCTCCCAGCACACCTCCGCCTATGCCTAACAGAACTTCCGGCAACATATGCCAAAGGATTGTTTCCATCATTCTATCTTGAATGGGCAAGAAAAAGGAACCTGCAGTTGAAACTATTATCATAAACATCAAACTGGCACCTAAACCATGGAGCCATCCTAACCGGCCAGCCGTACGCCCCGCTACTAAACCCCCGATAAAGGCACAAAGATAATTAGCCCCTTGTGCCAGAACAGGTAACTTGGTTTCCACACTGCTTTTGAAGTTAATCACTACAGTAACCAAGAAAGCCAAAACAACATAAACCACCAGAGCGAACACTACCGCCTTCATTAACGCTGTCCAGGATAGTCCTGAGCCAACTTCGGTCTGTCTTCTCGGACTTCTTGCCATGGCTATCACCTCACAGTTTGTTCCTCATGGTAATGTACGCGACTTCCAAGAGTAGCATGACAACAGAAAAGCAAAAAACAGGCTAAAAGCCTGTTTCTGCCTTCACCTATTTGTTTTGTTCTTCAGTTGCTGCCGCATTATCCTTTTCGTCTGTAGTTAGATCAGGTGATTGTTTTTGTGTTGTCTTTTTCTCTTCTGTTTGGGGAGCATCTTTAGTCTTGGCTTCTTTGACCACATACCCTACCGCTTCACGGTTGAGTTTTAGCTCGAGGTTATCAGCTACCTTGAGCCTCACCACATGCTCTTTAACATCAGTTAAGGTGCCATGGATTCCACCTATAGTAACAACCTTGTCCCCTTTTTTCAATGCACCTAGCATGTCTTGGCGTTCTTTACGCTGCTTTTGCTGTGGTCGAATAAGAAATAAATAGAAAATGAGAAAAAAGACTATCATGGGCAGCAGACCAGCAATTTGTTGTGGCACCAACATCCCTCCCTGGATTGTCTATCTTAGTATTTCTTCGCCGAGAAAGGAAGAAATCCTCTTAGTAACCAGATGTTTTTTCCTCTTCTTCCTCTAATATCTTATATTTCCCTAAAAATGCTTCTTTAGCCGAAAGAAAACAATCTTGTTCAATGGCAGTTTGGATCTCCTGCATGAGGTTAATTAAAAAATAAAGGTTATGATAACTAGTCAGACGAATTCCCAAAACCTCATTAGCCTTGATTAGGTGTCGTATGTAAGCTCGCGAATAATGCTGGCAAACATAGCAGTTGCACTCACTATCAAGAGGTCGAAAATCATGAGCATAAGCCGCGTTTCTCACCACCAGCTTCCCTTGATGCGTAAAAACTGTACCGTTTCGCGCAATCCTCGTCGGTAAAACACAATCAAACATATCTATTCCCCGCTGAACTCCTTCCCAGAGACAATCGGGGCTTCCTACGCCCATCAAGTAACGGGGTTTATCTGATGGCAGCTGGGGAACAACCAAATCCAGTATACGGTACATCTCACTTTTAGGCTCTCCTACACTAAGGCCTCCAATGGCATATCCGGGAAAATCTAGCTGCAGCAATTCTTCTACAGCCTTAAGTCGTAAGTCATCGAAACAACTTCCTTGCACGATACCAAATAGCGCTTGGTCAGTTCGCTGGTGAACCTCTTTGGCCCGACGGGCCCATAAAGTAGTTCGTTTTAATGCCGCTGCTGCGTAGTCATAGTCTATAGGATAAGGTGTACACTCGTCTAATACCATGGCAATATCGGAACCAAGCATTGCCTGTACCTCCACCGCTTTTTCCGGTGTAAAATAGTGTAACGAGCCATCTATATGAGAGCGAAAATAGGCACCATCATCAGTTATCTCCCGCAAATTACCTAAACTAAAAATTTGAAAGCCACCACTATCAGTCAATATAGGTCCGTCCCAATGCATAAACTTGTGTAATCCCCCTGCCTCCGCAATGAGGTCAGCTCCTGGACGCAGATATAAATGATAAGTGTTGCTAAGGATAATCTCGGCTCCAATCTCATGTATCTCTTCCGGAGTCATTGTTTTCACTGTGGCTTGTGTTCCCACCGGCATAAAAACAGGTGTTTGAACAAAGCCGTGGGTAGTCTCAAATTCTCCTCGCCGAGCATTACACTCCCTGCTTTTGGCTAATTCTCGAAATCTAAGATCCATTTGGCTCCCCCTTAAATAATTAGCATAGCATCACCAAAGCTAAAAAAACGGTAGCGCTGATGCACAGCCTCTTGATATGCAGCCATGATATTATCATAACCAGCTAGGGCCGCTACCAACATCAATAGTGAAGATTTAGGTAAGTGAAAGTTGGTAACCAAAGCATCCACTATTTTGAAGTCAAAACCAGGGTAAATAAAAAGATCGGTAGAACGGCCACCTGGCTCAACGTGCCCAGTCTCGCCAGCGGATTCTAGGGTGCGCACCACAGTGGTGCCCACGGCCACTATCCGACGTCCTTCTTTTTTAGCCGTGTTTATCAATTGTGCCGTTTCAGGTGAAATGTAGTAGCTCTCTTGATGCATGTGATGCTTCTCGATAACCTCTTCCTGTACAGGACGGAAAGTACCTAGCCCAACATTTAGCGTGATAAAAACAGTCTCCACTCCCAGTGCCCTTATCCTAGCTAATAACTCCGGAGTGAAATGCAAACCCGCGGTAGGAGCGGCTGCCGAACCTAGATGTTTGGCATAGACTGTTTGATAGCGCTCCGGATCAGTCAATTGGGCATGGATATAAGGTGGTAACGGTATTTGTCCAATGTCATTTAATGTAGTGAGAAAATCCGGCCCCTGAACGTTAAAGGCCACTATGCGTCCACCCTCTGGCGTTCGCTCCTTAATGTAAGCAGTAAGTTGCCCTTGTCCAAACACCAACGTTTCCCCGGGTGGACAACGGCGTCCTGGCTTAACTAATGTTTCCCACTGTCCCGGGGCAATTTCTTTTAGCAACAGCACTTCCACCTTGCCTCCAGTCACGGATCGCCTTCCCAACAGCCGTGCTGGTAGCACACGAGTATCATTCATTACCAAAATATCGCTGGGCTTTAAGTATAACACTAAATCGTGAAAGATCCGATGCTCCATAGCCCCTGTTCTACGGTCGAGAACTAGTAGGCGACTTTGGTCCCGGCGTTCCGTCGGGCATTGAGCAATAAGCTCGGGGGGCAAGTCGTAGTTAAAATCCTCCAGTCGCAACCGCTAACGCTCCTTACATATTAAAATCAATATGGCTCTATTGTAACCCCTTTATAATAATGCGTCAAAATCCAGCGGAAAAAATCATTTTCACTTACTGCTTCGTTCTCCGCTAAAATCTTTGCACCCCATTGGGACATACCTACTCCATGTCCATAACCACTTCCTTGTAGCACTATCATCCGTTCGTTACCACCGCGACTTATAGTATCTGCCCCAGCCCGAGAATCAATGATTCTAATGCCACCAGCGGTGATTACATGCGTTCCCCCTGCCACTGCAGTACGAATAAAACTCTCTCTTCCGGTCACCCAAACAGTTACCCTCCCAGGTGATGACAAAAGCCCACTGTCATTAACCTGAAATAACGTACTTTTTAATCCCAAAGCCTGACGGAAACTAGCCCCGGGAATAAGAACTGTCCCGTAACTACCCTTTACTTTTACTGTGGCAGCACGCCCAGAAGATGTTGTTGCAACGATCTCTACTTGATCCACCAATCCTACTGAATAGCCAGCCTGCGCCAACCGTTCGCTTAGTTCTTCGGGGGTAAAACTCTCCTGCCAGGAAGCATAAGGTCCAGCTAAACGATCGCCATCTTCCACCACTGTTAGATACGGACGATCTTGCCCCCAAGCACCGCCTGCTGTTTCCGTCCGTCCTCCAGAACTAGCATGGTAATAAGCATCAATAAGCTCGTCGTCATACCGTAAGACTAGGTTATTAGTGCTTTTCACAGCCGCTGATGACATTGGCCTTTCAGCATCTACTCCACCATAAACTTGGCAATGTGAAGCATCACACAAATCAAAACCTTCTACCCTATGGCGACCTAAATTCTTGAGAGCAAACGTTCTCGCAGCTACTGCCTGAGCCTTAAGAGCTTCTAGCGGCCATGTGGGAGCCATTTCTAGTGCAACAACACCTAATAAATAGTCCTCAACATCCAGTTCGTTAACTACCTTAATGCCAGAAGAAGATGCAGTAACTACTAATTCTCCTCGATAAGTTTTATCATTTATCCGTAAAAAATTTTGGTTATCAGATTGAGTTGGAACAACATGTAATGAGGAGAAAGGGACACCTCTTAGCCATACTTTCCCCTGGTCTGCCACCAATTCTACCGTGCTGGTATCAGTTAAATAAGCCACAACATTACTTTGAGGATCAAATATAGTACCTGTTCCACCTAGTATCACGGTAGAGCCAGTCACCGATATGCCCACCCGTATCAAAGAAGCGGCCTTAGCCCCAGGTGTCAATGACACTACTAATATTAATGTCAAAAGTATAACTACAGGATATCTCTGCCTAGCTATAACTGCAATAAACATATTTTAACACCTCTTTAATCCTAAAAAGTGAACAGGCAATACTACAAGATCGAGCTTCTTTGAGATTAGCGACGGAAAAGATTCATCAAAACGCTAAGAATTAAACTCAATATTATGCAAGTTAGGATTGGAAAATAAAATGTAAAATTGCCATGCTGAACCAAAATATCACCTGGTAACCGTCCTAAACGAAACAAACGACCGCCAAAAAAAAGCAAGGCACCAAAGATAAACAGCGATCCTCCCAAAGCCATCAATATTTTGCCTATATAATCAAAACCCGGCATCTACTCACTCCCTTTTATCGCCAACTGCTCTAACTCTGCTGGCAATGGTATCTCCAAATGTTGATAAGCTTGCTTTGTAGCTATACGGCCTCTAGCAGTACGGCTAATTAATCCTTGCTGCAATAAATACGGTTCGTATACTTCTTCAACTGTGTTAGCATCTTCGCTCAAAATAGCAGCTAGCGTGTCCAACCCTACTGGTCCACCATCAAAATGATTAATTAACGCCCACAGTAACTGACGATCAGAACGATCTAATCCCAATGGATCCACTTCCAATGCTGTTAATGCTTCGTGGGCCGTCTCTACAGAAATTATACTTTCCCCTTTCACCTGGGCAAAATCCCGTACTCTTTTTAATAGCCTATTGGCGATACGAGGCGTGCCGCGGGCACGAGTAGCAACCTCTTGTGCCGCCTCATGTGTAATTGTAACTCCTAAAATGGTCGCTGTACGAAAAATAATCTGTTGCAGCGCCTCAGGCTGGTAATATTCTAATCGAGCTACTACACCAAACCGGTCTCTGAGCGGTGAAGTCAATAGTCCAATACGAGTAGTAGCTCCAACTAGGGTAAAATGAGCCAGATCCAAGCGCAGCGAACGGGCACTTGGCCCTTTACCTACTACAATATCTAAAGCAAAATCCTCCATAGCTGGATATAGTATTTCCTCTACTGTACGGCTTAAGCGATGGATCTCATCAATAAAAAGTACATCACCACGGTTAAGGCTAGTTAAAATAGCAGCTAAATCTCCTGGTCGCTCAATAGCCGGCCCTGATGTAACCTGAATATTTACACCCAGCTCTTTGGCAATAATACGGGCCAACGTTGTCTTTCCTAGGCCCGGTGGGCCATATAGTAAAACGTGATCTAACGTCTCACCTCTAAGCTGGGCTGCTCGGATAAAAACCTCCATATTAGTTTTTGCCTTATCTTGTCCAATAAAATCTTGTAGCCGCTGCGGTCGCAGCGTAACCTCCAATTCCTTATCTCCCACCATAGCTTCTCCGGCCACAATACGTTCTTTCATAATGCAGCTACCTCTCCCTTAAAACTTCTAAAGCCCCCCGCACGCGCAAAGCGGTATCCGCGCTGTTATCCACCTTACTTAGCGCCAACTTTACTTCATCGTCTGTATAACCTAGCTGTATTAAAGCTGCAGCTGCCAAGTCTGGTTCCACCCCAGTGGAAACAGAGATATCTGTTTCCTGTCCTATTCGCCGCAGTTTGTCTTTTAATTCGAGCAATATCCTTTGCGCAGTTTTTTTGCCAACACCGCTAACTTTGCATAAAGCCTCTTCATCGCTGCTTTGAACTATTTGAATAAAAGCAGGCGGAGTAAAAGTAGATAGTACTGCCTGTGCCGTCCGAGGACCGATACCCCCCACACTTAGCAAGTGGTTGAATACCGTCCGTTCCAGCAAAGTACCAAATCCATACAAAACCAGGTTGTCTTCCCGGACGATGAGATAGGTATAAACTTTGGCTTTTTCTCCTATAGCAGGCAGTTGCCCCGACGTAATGTTGGAAATGCTTAAATCAAAACCTACCCCCCCTACTTCTAACACTATTCGATCGGGGGTCTTTTGCACCACCAGTCCGCGAATATAATCAAACAGTTACCCCACCTCCTTGACTTAACCGCTGCTTAAATTGAGCCACTTGAGCATGGCAAAAAGCTATAGCTAACGCATCAGCAGCATCGTCTGGCCGAGGCAGTTCCTCTAAGTCCAAGGTTCGCTTAAGCATAATCTGAACTTGCCGTTTCTCAGCGCGGCCATAACCCACCACTGCCATTTTTACTTCTGGTGGTGTATATTCAAACACGGGGATATTTCGTTGGGCACATAAAAGTAGTACTACTCCACGGGCTTCAGCTACAGAAAATGCTGTTCGCACATTCTTATTAAAAAACAGTGCTTCTATAGCCACAGCTGCTGGCTGAGCCGTCATTATTTCTGTTAGTTGCTGATATAAACTAAGTAGTCGCTGCGGTAGAGGCATAGTGCTTGGAGTCTCTAGACACCCAAACTGAAGTGCTCGCGACTTTCCTGATTTTTGTTCTAGCAAAGCGTAACCTAGTCGGCCAATACCAGGATCTATACCACAAATAAGCATATCTTCACCTCTTCCACCACTTTTCTACATCTTCCCAGCAAAACCCTGCTACGCAAAAAAACAAGCCTGATTTAATTCATCAGGCCCTCTAAAATATGCAGTAATTCCTCTGAGTCAGCTACTGGAATTCCCGCCTGCAAATCCTCCACTGCCTGTGGCGGCAAATTGTCTACTCTTATTTGTGTTCTCTCTTTTAGTTCATGCGGGCCCCCTGGTACTCCACTGTAAACTACTACTTCATCTCCATCTAGACTTACAAAAATATGTTTCTGGCATTCAGGGCAAAGACCTGGATAATCGCAAAAAAGTTGCAATTTTTCCTGACTTACTTGATAAGTGTTAGCGTTGTATAGCTGGGCAATCTCCTTGGGACTAAGGGTTCTAAACTCAGCCGTAAGTTCACGGTTTTGCTGGATAGTATGACCACATATACCATACTGGCGGTTCTCTACTATAAGTGGTGGCGCTTGTGGTAATATAGTCGTTTCCTGACTGCTATAATAATCTTTCACTAAACCTGACCACCGGACAGCAACCAAAAGAAGAACTACCCCCATAAACACTATCAAGGCATAGATGTAACGCTGGGATCGGGAACCGCCTTTTGCGAAATACACGAAATCACCCCACTAATAGCTACTGTTGTTATCATGCTAGTATCCCCGTTTCCCAGCTGTTGTATACTGTAAAAGGGGTACCCGTATGGGCACCCCTTATTCCTCAAGAGACGCTAAAATCTCGTCTGGAATATCAAAATTAGCATATATCTCCTGAACATCATCGTGCTCTTCTAGTTCTTCCATAAGCTTCAGCATCCGCGCAGCATCATCGCGGCTCAGTTCCACCGTATTCTGAGGAATTCGAGCAATCTTAGCTTCAGAAAATTGATAGCCCTTCTTAGCTAGGGCTTCCTCCACTTGAGCAAAATCAGCCGGTTCGGTTAAAATTTCGATTGTGTCTTCATCTTCTTGTACATCCTCAGCCCCAGCCTCTAAGGCATCCATCATTACTTCATCTATACTTTTGTCTAATGTAGCCCTTTCCAAAACCAAACTACCTTTTTGCGAAAACATCCATGCTACACAACCACTTTCGCCTAGGTTCCCTCCATGCCGAGAAAACAAATGTCGGATCTCTGATGCTGTGCGGTTTCTGTTATCTGTAAGAAGTTCTAGCATGACAGCTACGCCTCCCGGACCATAGCCTTCATACACGATCTCTTCCAGATTAGCACCTTCCTGCGAACCACTGGCACGTTGAATTACACGCATAATATTGTCATTAGGCATGTTGACAGCTCGTGCCTTATCCATCACCATCTTTAGCCGGAAGTTGGTCTCCGGGTCGGGACCACCATGACGCACAGCTACCATCAGCTCACGCCCAAGACGAGTAAATATTCGACCTCGCGCTGCATCTGCTTTTGCTTTCTTATGTTTAATATTAGCCCACTTCGAATGTCCTGACATTACTTCACCCCACTTAGCACGCGTAGCCGGGAATCTACGCGTTAAGATAAACTTGACCTTTGCTTTTTATTCTACCACGAACTTGGATATTATTGAAGAAAATAGCTTAGAAATCTGGGCGTGGTGCTAGTTGACGTTTGTGCTGACTCTGCTGTTTGAGTTTCAATATGCGCTGGGCAACAGTTGGGGATACTTGACCACTTTGAATAAAGCAATCCAAGTCCTCATAATTAACCCCCATTTCTTCTTCATCTGTTTGCCCTACCCATAAGCCAGCAGAAGGCGGTTTGGTGATGATTTCTGCTGGGACTTCTAAATAGCGGGCTAATTCCCGAACTTGCCTTTTGACAAGATTGCCAAGAGGAAGAATATCGCCTACATCACCATGCTTAGTAAAATAACCAACTGTCAACTCGCTTTTATTGCTGCTTCCCACTACTAAATATTGGTGTTGAGCAGCCAAATAATACAATGTAACCATTCGTAACCTAGACTTCATATTTGCTTTGGCCATTTGTTGGGGTCGGGTCTGGTCAACTGCAGCTATACTAGCTAAAAAAACGTCGTACACTTCATCCAATACCACTTCATAAACCGGTAAAGCAAATTTACCTGCGACTAAACGTGCGTGCTCTGCATCTTCAGCAGCACTGTAACAAGGCATAATAACAGCTAAAGAGCTTGTTGGGTAAGCTCTTTTGGCTAAACCGGCCACCACAGCCGAATCTAGCCCACCACTAAGACCAAATACTAGACCACTCGCCTTGGCCGATTCCACCTGTTGCCTAATCCATTGAGTAAGTTTATCTACCAGCATGGCCGTATCCATAACTATCTTCGCTCCTTATTCTTATCCTCGATATCTTGTATCACCACTGCCACTATACCATTGGCTTAGCGATACGGTCAACCGTTACGATTCATTCCTCTTCTGCCATATCAAGGCTCAAGTAAGACGGATTTATTCTTTGATCTTAACGGTTATAAAAAAGATTGTCCGAATCTAGTAAAACATAACTGGCAAAGGTAGTAGCAATTGCGGTATTATCTAAGTAGCAGTCAACAGAAAAAGGAGGGCTTCTTTTAATGCAGCAAATCATTGACCTTGTGGAACAAAACCAATACACCAAAGCCAGGGCAGAACTCCTAAAGATGAACCCGGTTGATATCGCTCATCTTTTAGAGAAGCCCCCCCTGGAAAAATCGTTAATACTCTTTAGAATACTGCCCAAAGACATTGGTGCTGATGTGTTTTCCTACATGTCCTCCGAACAGCAGAAATATATAGTAGGAAATATTACCGATAAAGAAATACGTTCCATTTTAGATAAGTTATATTTTGATGACACAATCGATTTCTTAGAAGAGATGCCCGCGAACTTTGTCAAAAAAGTGCTTAAAAATGCCGATGAAAACACTCGACAGTTACTGAATCAGTTTCTAAACTACCCTGAAAACTCTGCCGGAAGTCTGATGACCATTGAATTTGTAGACCTTAAGAAGGAAATGACTGTTAGAGAAGCTCTCAAACACATTAAAGAAACCGGATTTGATAAAGAGACCTTTGACACCTGTTACGTAATTAACGACCAACGACAATTAGAAGGCATCGTAACCATAAGACGTATCATACTTAGCGACGAAGATGTACTAATTAAAGACATCATGGAAACTAATATCACATATGTACACACCTTGGATGATCAAGAAGACGTAGCAGCAAAATTTATAAAATACGATTTAATGACCATGCCAGTCGTGGACAATGAAAAGCGGCTGGTGGGAATAATTACCGTGGATGACATTCTTGATATTATTGAGGAGGAAGCAACGGAAGACTTTCAAATCATGGCTGGTATTGCTCCCGTAGAAGACGCCTATCTCAAAACTGATGTTCTCACATTGGCCAAACACCGCATAGGCTGGCTTTTGATCTTAATGATCTCCGCCACCTTTACTGCTAATATCGTTAAGCGATTTGAAGATATCCTGCAATCTTCGGTTCTATTAGCCGCATTTATTCCTATGCTGATGGATACCGGCGGCAATGCCGGTTCTCAATCCTCTACCCTTGTTATTCGTGGGATTGCCCTAGGAGAAATAGAATCTCACGATATTTTCAAGATTATAATCAAAGAATTGCTCGTAGGCATAATCGTAGGTACAGTATTGGCAGGAGTAAATTTCCTTCGTCTCTACTTCATTGAAAAAGTAACCCTGACCATTACTGCCACGGTATGCATTAGCCTATTTTTCACTGTACTTATGGCTAAAGTCGTGGGCGGAATTCTGCCCTTAGTTGCAAAGCGGTTTAACGTAGATCCGGCCATTATGGCCAGTCCCCTTATAACCACTATCGTCGATGCCGCGGCACTAACGATATATTTTATTCTTGCTTCTAATTTACTTCATATCTCATAGTCTAACAGCTACTTAAAACAGCAGCAGGCCCGCACCATATAAAGTGCGGGCCTGGCAAAATATTTTCCGGCAACGACCTACTCTCCCAGGGGAATACCCCAAGTACCATCGGCGCTGGAGGGCTTAACGGCCGTGTTCGAGATGGGAACGGGTGTGACCCCTCCGCTCAAGTCACCGGAAATATGTGAGGTACATAG
>JAAYWY010000100.1 GCA_012516165.1 Bacillota bacterium | reverse complement strand
GTGTTCCCAAACAGCTGGTGGATGCTCTTAGAGCCATAATCATTCTGTTTGTGGCCGCTGATTTTGGTGCGTTAAAACCGGGAAAATGGATAAAAAAAGAACCGAAAAAATCCCTCCCGCCGAAAGGAGGCAATCCCCATGGCGCGACTGCTTGATATATCTTTATTGGCGGCTGGATTACGTACGGCCACACCGATACTGCTGGCAGCTCTAGGCGGACTGTTCACCGAGCAGGCGGGGGTTTTAAACATCGCTTTGGAAGGCATTATGCTATTTGGTGCCTTCGCCGCAGTGACCGTAGACTATTTTACAGGAAGTTGGCTTTTAGGTGTGTTGGCCGCGGTGTTTATGGGCCTGATCACAGCGTATATTTTGGCTGTGTTCATCCTAAAGCTAAACGCGACTGAAGTTATTGTTGGTATGGGAATCAATTTATTTGCCTCAGGACTGACAGCTTTTCTGCTGCGGACCATGTGGACCGACAAATCAGAACTGGCACAGGGTTTGGTGGCTCTGCCTAGGGTTGTTATTCCTGGTTTGGCCAAGGTGCCTATTTTGGGGCCGCTACTTAGCGGGCACTCGCTCTTGGTCTATGTGGCTTTGGCGATGGTTTTTGTAACTCAGTTTATAATCTACCGTACGCGTTTGGGTTTGCGCATTAGGGCAGTGGGTAAAAATGCCGAAGCAACCTGTTCGGTGGGTATAGATACGCTAAAACTGCGCTATGTGGCCGCTGGCCTTAGCGGAGCGCTCTGTGGCCTGGCCGGTGCTCATCTTTCCTTGGGTATGCTGACCATGTTCACTGATAACATGACTGCCGGGCGCGGCTTTATGGCGTTGGCTGTGATTTACTTTGGCGATGCCAAGCCGTACATGGTAGCTCTGGGGGCTATTTTGTTCGGCTGTGCCGAGGCTCTTTCCATGCGGCTGCAGTCTTTGGGCCTGCCGTCTCACTTTGTTATCATGATCCCGTATATTTTCACTGTAGTGGCACTTATTGCTATGAGCATTAACAAGAAGAAAGTGCGTCCGGCCAAGCCGGCGGCAGAAGGAGTGAAGTAAATGAATGATCTTAAGCCTGCCTTACACGACGTGGCTCTAAAGTCCAAGACAGCTTTTCTCCTGGGAATCGGCGGCGGCGGAGACATTATTCAGACTATACCTATGTACAACTATCTGACCAGCCTTGGGGTGGAAAAGATTTATCTGGCCGGGGTTTCCTGTGAGTGGTGGAGTGAGGAAGGGACGGCTGTTTCCGCTAAACCTTTTACCTGTATCCTAAGACCGACTGTGTATGACGTAAAAGAAATCCAAGGAGCCAAGTTGCTATCGCCGCATGTAGCTTTGGTGGATGGACAGTGCCAGGTGCGAGGACGAAAAACACCGGAAATGTTAGTGGCCGAGATGTTCGATGTTCAAGGGGCGGTACTGGGCGTGGGCGACAGCCCGGCTAAACTGGCCCAAGAGCTGGATAAGGTTTTGAAAGAACTGAAAGTGGATTTGTTTATTGGCATGGATGTAGGTTCGGACTCCTTTTTCAGTGGTGACGAAGTAAAAATGCCGCGGACTCCGCTGATTGACTTTATCTCTTTGGGTGTGATGACTAAACTGAGCATCCCTACGTTTTACGGTCTGGCTGGTTATGGCTGTGATGGGGAGTTGGAGCTGGATGACTTGGAGCGCAACGTGGGCAAAGTTATGCGTGCCGGTGGATTTTTAGGGGCCTATGGGTTGTCCCAGCGGGATGCGGCTGATATAATAAAAATTTGTGCTCAGTTCCCTGACCCGGTGGAGAAATGGCCCGCAGTGGCGGCCAGGGGTGAGCTGGGAGCTCATCGCATGCTGCTTACCGAGCCATGGGGTACCACTGTGAGGCTGTCGCCCCTAACAGCGGTGGACCTGTTCTTTGATCCCCAGGTATTGGTGGAGGAAGTGGCTACAGCGGTGAAAAAGATCCGCGATACCGACAGCCTCAAAGAAGCAGAAGAGGTTTTGCTCCAGATGAATGTACTTCCGGAAACCCGGCTGGTGGATGTAGTCGAGTATTTACAGTAACTGAGGTGGTGGCAGTGGAAGCTGATATTCTCATTCAAGACGGGATTCTAATTCCCATGGATGCTTCGTCCGGAGTCATAGCCAACGGATATGTAGCTATAACCGGCGATCGAATCGGTGCTGTTGGCAGCGGCAAACCGTCCATTAAAGCAAAAAAAGTTATCTCGGCCCAAAATGGGGTTATACTGCCGGGTCTGATCAATACCCATAGCCACCAAACCATGATGCGGGGTGTCTGTGAAGATTTACCCCTGATGGATTGGTTGGAAAAGATTTGCTTTCCCATTGATAGCAGTCTGCAAGCGGCAGATATCAGGGCCAGTTCGCTTATGTGTCAGGCGGAAATGCTGCTAGGTGGCACTACGACTTTTGTGGATTTGTATCGCTATCCCCAGGTAGCAGCCGAAGTGGCCGAACAGACCGGTATCCGAGCGGTGATTGCATCCCAGGTGATCGATCATCCGGCGGGAACCGGGGAGACCTATGATGATAACTTAAAGTTTGTTCAAGATTGGCTCTCGCGGGGGAAAGGTCGGATCAGGCCTTGGTTCGGCGTCCATGCCCCTTATTCTAACAATATAGAAACTTACCGAGCAGCTGTGAGAGCAGCTAAGGAGTATGGTGTGGGGGTGCATACGCACCTTTGTGAAACTAAGTCAGAAGTGGAACAGGTGCAGGCCATCCGCGGCTGTTCGCCCATTGCTTGGCTGGCCCGTGAAAATGCTTTATCCAACCGGATGCTGGCCGCTCATTGTGTTCATATAGACCAAGAGGATATCAAGATTATGCGGGATGCCGGGGTCAAGGTAGCTTACAATCCTTCCAGCAATATGAAGCTGGCTTCAGGGGTGGCACCGGTAACAGATATGCTGGCGGCCGGACTTACCGTGGGGCTAGCCACTGATTCCAATCTTTCCAACAATAATTTGGACCTGTTTGAGGAAATGCGAATCGGTGCCATGCTGCAAAAGCTCATAACTTTGGATGCTTCCGCTTTACCGGCGACAGAAGTCCTTAAAATGGCCACTATTTATGGGGCTGAGTGTTTGGGGTTGGAGGATGAAATCGGTTCCTTGGAAGTGGGTAAGAAAGCGGATGTCATCATAGTAGATTTGAACCGACCGCACATGTGGCCCCGGTTTACAGGGGAGGTGAATAATGTTATTGCTAACCTGGTGTACTCAGCCAATGCTGCTGATGTAAGGACAACCATCGTAGATGGCCGATTGTTAGTGGACCAGGGACGACTTTCTGATCTGGATCTGGATACGGCTTTTGTTGAGGTACAGGCAGCAGCCCACGATCTTTATCGACGGGCGCAGGTTAAAATGAGCTAGTGACAAACTTTGTGGCTTAGAATCTTAACAATACGGGGGGAAAGAAAATTATGCGCTATATGAAGAAAGTAGCAGCAATCTTGGTGCTCGGCGCACTCGTCTTGGGAGTAGTTGGGTGCAGTAATTCAGGAGAAAATAAGACTAAGAGCAGTAACAGTAAGATAGCTTATGTAATTACCGGTACTTTAGGTGATGAGGGTTTCTTTGATTCCGGCTATGAAGGATTGTGTAGGGCTAAGGATGAGTTTAATGTTCAAGAAGTAAAGTCCATTGAATCCTTTGACCCTGTAGACTGGGAACCCAATTTGCGTAATGCAGCCCAGGCCGGTTATGATTTAATTTTTGCTGGCGGGACACCGATGAAGGACTATGTGGAAAAACTGGCACCACAATTTCCCAACCTGCACTTTGTTCTCTTCGACGGCAAAATCACGGGCATTGAAAATGTAATTTCGGTGGAATATGGTGAGGAGCAGGGGGCTTATGTGGCCGGTGTGTTGGCAGCTCTTATGACCACCGAAACGGATATTGAGGGAATTAACCCGGAGAAGAAAGTGGGCTTTATCGGTGGCATGGATATTGCTGTGGGCCAAAACTGGCTAAATGGATTTAAGCAGGGCGTGAAGGCTATTGATCCAGAAATCGAAGTGTTATCTGCCTTTGCTGGTACCTTTGGCGACCCGGGCAAGGGTAAAGAGCTAGCCTTGGCTCAGTATGAGCAGGGTGCCGACGTGATCTTACATGCTGCTGGCGATACAGGACTGGGGGTACTGGAGGCAGCTAAGGTTGCTGGCCGGTATGCTATCGGTTCCGATGCGGATCAGGACAATTTGCAGCCGGGACATGTGCTAACCAGTATTATGAAACGAGTGGATAATTCGCTCTTTAATGCGGCTGAGATGCACTACAGTGATAAGTGGGAAGGCGGCCAAAGCTTTATGTACAATATCGAAAATGACGGCGTTGTCCTTACCGACATGTCGGTCATCGGCGATAAAGTACCGGCAGAAATCAAAGCCAAGGTTCAAAGCGCTATTGATGACATTAAGAGCGGTAAAATAAAAGTGGAAAGAATTCGGTAACTGCAGATAAAAACCATAACAGAACCGGGATTGAGATGTTTCTCGATCCCGGTTCTCCGGTGAAGCTTATTTATTGTATCTATTATATATAAGTAAGGACGAATACAACATGGAAAGGATCCAAACCAGACTGGCTATTGTAGCGTGGCTGGCAGCAGCTCTTTGTCACTTGGTAGAAACGTTGCACCGTACTTTTCCGGCAGCGGCTTTTGTCGGGATGGCCGAGGATTTAGGTGCTGATGCGGCGGCCATGGGTCTTATTGGCTCGGCTTATTTCTTCATTTATATGTTTATGCAGGTACCGGGGGGTTTGCTGGGGGATAAGTATGGCCCGGTGCCGGTACTGACTGTGGGCACGGTGGTGGCGGGAATAGGGTCGCTGGTGGTGGCAGGCAGTCAGTCCATTGTTCAGGCTTTTAGCGGTCGGTTTTTGGTGGGACTTGGGGTGGCGGTTGTTTTTGTAAATGTGTTGGCATTGCAGGCGGAACTTTTCTCACCGGCTATTTTTGCTACTTTGAGCGGTTGGGTGGCTTTTTTAGGTAATATAGGTAGCGTTGTGGGTATGGCGCCGTTGGCACAGCTGTGCGATCAGGTCGGGTGGCGCCGAGCAGCGCAAATACTGGCGCTATTTTCCGTGGTGGTGGCTGCGGTGGCATGGGTGGCCGGCCGGTCTTTTAATCGCCCTAAAGAGAAGGCAACAACACAAAACATACGGTGTCAAGCAGGTACGCTACTTACTACCAGCGGTGTAAAAGCTGTTTTACTTAGTTATTTTTGTACCTGTGGTCCTCTTATGGCCATTGTCACTTTATGGGGTATTCCCTATATCATGACCATTTGGGAAGTGTCCTCGGCCCAAGCGGCAGCCAGCCTGGGGCTGGTACCTTTGGCTACCATGATATCAGCACCGCTTTTGGGTACTTTGGCGGACAAACTGGGCAAAAAACGCCCGTTACTGCTTTTTTGTTATGCCCTGCAGACAGCGGCCTTGGTGGCGTTGCTGATTTTAAGCCCCACGAAGGCTGATTATTGGGTTGTTAGTTTATGTTGTTTTCTTTTGGGGATACCTAATAGTATGTATGTACTGTT
>JAAYWY010000099.1 GCA_012516165.1 Bacillota bacterium | reverse complement strand
GTGCTCAAACCAAGCATTAGACCCTTCCTGTTTGAACAAGTCACGCACAGCAGCAATGGATTCTGGAGTGATTAGCTCTTGACCACAATGTGCGCAATAGAAAATAGGAATCGGTACACCCCATACTCGCTGGCGGGAAATACACCAGTCAGAACGATCTTTAACCATGGCGCTGATTCGCACTTCACCCCAAGCCGGGTACCACTTTACATCTTGAATCGCTTTTAATGCTTGGTCACGGAAAGCTTCCACCGATGCAAACCATTGCTCGGTAGCCAAGAACAAAATCGGCTGTTTGCAACGCCAGCAGTGGGGATATTGGTGCGTTATAGTGCCAAAATGAAGCAAAGCACCCTGTTTTTCTAGTTCGGCCACGATAGGGCTGGTAGCTTCGGTTACAGGAAGTCCAGCAAATTTACCAGCTTCGGCTGTAAATATACCTTTACTGTTGACCGGATTCAAAATAGGTAACTTATATTTCTGTCCAATCTCAAAGTCTTCCAAACCATGGCCAGGAGCAGTATGCACACAACCAGTGCCTGCATCTAACGTAACATGGTCTCCTAAAATTACTATCGACGAACGGTCAATAAAAGGATGCTGACAATCGATCCCTTCTAGTTCCTCACCTTTAAATGTAGCCACCACATTGCCATAGCTTCGTCCTATAGTGGACATAACTTCGTCTACCAGATCTTTAGCCAGTACAAAATACTCACCCTCAGTTTCCAGCAGTACGTAATCAAAGTGCGGATTCAAACAGATAGCTAGGTTAGCTGGCAACGTCCAAGTAGTAGTGGTCCAAATGACAAAATAGATCTTATCGGCTGGAGCCAAATTGGTCAATATTCCCTTAGGATCATTCTTAAGCCGGAACTTAACATACAGTGAATCTGATTTTGCCTCTTGGTACTCTACCTCAGCTTCGGCCAGTGCCGTTTCACAGGTGCTACACCAATAAACCGGCTTCAGGCCTTTATAAATATAGCCTTTCTGGGCCATAACCCCAAATACTTCGATCTGCTTCGCTTCGTACTCCGGCTCAAAAGTCAAATAGGGATGGTCCCAATCGCCGCGCACACCTAAGCGCTTAAATTCCTCCATCTGCACATCGATAAAATGCCGGGCATACTCTTCGCAGTGGCGGCGGAGTTCTACAGGAGTTATCTCAGCCCGATTAAGACCCAGCTTTTTAATAGCTGCGTGTTCAATCGGCATACCATGGGTATCCCAACCAGGCACGTAAGGTGTGTCGTACCCACGCATATACTTATACTTGTTAACAATATCCTTAAGAACCTTATTGAGTGCGGTACCCAGGTGGATATTGTTATTAGCATAAGGCGGTCCATCATGAAGAATAAATTTTGGTCGACCAGCAGCCTTCTCACGTGCTAACGTATTAATGTCCATTTCTTCCCAACGAGCCAAGATCTCTGGTTCACGCTGGGGTAAGTTGGCCCGCATAGGAAACTTTGTCTTTGGCAAATTGAGCGTCTTTGAATAATCCATATTACTAGCACCTCCTTGCAAATAAAAAACCCGTCCGTCAGGACGGGAACATGCCCGTGGTACCACCCAACCCAATACCATAAGAAATTACACTCACTCACAACTGTAACGGCAGCTACCGGGGCATACCTACTCCCATAGTGGTTTCAGGGCCCAGCTCCAGGGTGATTTTCAGCTTTAGCTACCGTACCGGCTTACACCACACCCGGCTCGCTGACCGCCAGCATAAGCTTACTCGCCCGTTCATTACTTTTACATGATTCATGATTAGAGCCATTATACCTATTCTTGCGGCAAAAGTCAAACTTATATTACAGTGTGTGTGGTTAATCCGTGATAATGTCATGTTGAACCTAATCTGATAAAATGTCACCCATGAGAGAGGAAATATTCAACATGACAAAACAGGAAATGAAAAAGCTCAGGGTCATTGACTCGGCTATTTCAGGGAATGTAACAGTTAAAGAGGCAGCGGGATTGCTTGGCCTAAGCGAACGTCAAGTGTTAAGGCTAAAGAAAGGGGTATTGGAACAAGGAGCTGTTCTTTACTAAAATAGGCTTTGCTCATGCTTATTAGAATCCTTTTTCGGCAAAGCCACTATGGCTATTCCGGCCAGCATAAGGGCCATGCCCACTATCTGAATAGGTGCCAGATGCTCCCCCAACACAAAGTAGCCCAACAAGGCTGCGGTAATGGGTTCCAGCATGGAGGCAATGCTGGCTATTCCGGCTTCCGTCCGCTGCAAGCCCCAGGTAAAAAGAAGGAATGGAGTCAAAGTGGTTATAATGCCTACACCGACTACACCCAGCCAGGCGGGCCCGGGCAAAGTAACTGGCATGGAAATCTTAAATACTAACAAAACTAGCCACAATATAATTAGCCCAGAGCTGAAGGTGTAAAACAAGGCTGTGGTTGCATGATAACGGGTCGAAACATCTTTCATCACCAGCGTCTGCACACCCTGCAGGAAACCAGCCAGCAAGCCAATACCAAGGCCCATGGGTGTAACCGCCAGGTTGCTTAGATCAAATATATTAACCACTAAAGCTAAGCCCAACAAGGCCAATAACAACGCCAGGCATTTTCGCCCGGTGATGGCCTCGCTATAGAGAAAACGAGATAGAACAACCACATAAAATGGAGCCGTATACAGCAAGATAGTAGCCACCGCAATAGTATTAGCTTGCAGAGACATGAACAATGCCGGATGAGCCAAGACAATAGTAACGACCCCGGCCCGCAAAAACCGCCCCACATCTCGGCGATCGATTACCAGCCACTGACGCTTAAATACAGCTAAATATATCCCTAAACAAGAGACAGCACACAATGTGCGCAGCACCACCATGTAAAATGGATTCAGCTGATAAGCACTCAAAAAACGAGCAAATAAACCCACAGAAGACCAAAAGATTCCTGCTAGTACGATAGCACCGAAACCACTCACAGCGCCACCTCACAATCGCAAAACTCTATAGGTTAATGTAATCTTAATCTTGTTTTATGCCCTGGTTATACGCTGTAGCTTTTTATTTTTCTGTATAGTGTTGATGGATCTATGCCCAAAGCATACGCTGCATTAGATTTTCCTTAACAAGCACAGACATTACTCTCATCGAATTCCTGCCTAATAAAAGGCTTGATGGCCTCAATAGGCAACCAACCAGTTGTGCGGCAGAAAACCCCGAACATAGTTTTGTAAGGAGTCGCTATTGTGGGATTCACTCCACATTCTATAAGGCTTACAAACTCCAAGACGAGCTCTGCCCTATAAAAGGCGAGCTCACCATTATTCTGAATATGATGCCCTATTGGTTAGCTCCTGGGGTACTGTTACAAGCCGACTTGATCCTTAGGTATTAAACGAACTAACAACAAAATTACCACCGGCAATCCTAGAGCAGCAAAATGGCCGTATCTTCAAAAATGGCATGGGATAGACTTAAGAAAACCCAAAGTAATGTTAAACTCACGCCGAGCCTAATTGCCCTTTTTGGCTTAAGTTAAGAGAACTCCAGTGCTATATGTAAAGCTACTAAGAAGGCCAGCGGCCACGGGTACTGCTGCTTGTGAAAAAAGACCAAGTCGGCGGCATAAACCGCCTAACGTTTGCGACACCCATTGTAGCCAACCAAACTCCTGGGCAAACTCCGTGAACGTAAGCAAAGGCAATAAGATAAAAGCTATTCGTATTAACAAGTATGCACTGCTCATTAGGCCTAAGCGCGAACTACCCTACCCTTCGCCTCTCGTTAAAAAAGCTTCCTGGGAAAAGCGAAATCGGGGGTTTCTTGCTTCGTAGTATAGCTCCACAGGAATAACATTCCGTGGTTCCAACAGTAGGGAAGCGTTAAGCTGCTTTTAAGGCTCTTTTTAGAATGTTTTTGGCTGTATTCACGTCCCGGTCAAGCGCTAAGCCACAAGCAAGGCCCTCACAGACAAATCTTTGGCCACAACTCTTTTGCACTGACTACATGCCTGTGATGTACCGGCAGGGTTTACTTTGATCACTCTGCTACCAGCTTCTTCCGCTTTGTAGCAGAGCATGGCCATGAACTCGCTCCCGCTGGCATCGGAAATGCTTTTGGCCAGGTGAGGTTCTTTACCCTGGGACTGGATATATCTTTGGACATTTTCTAGTTTCATCTCACCTGCAAAAGACAAGAAGTAGTTGGGCGACCAGAAACTGAAAACAAGAAACACCCCACCTTTCATCCCATCCTTAGCTCTCGCTTCGCGAGTGGGGAGGCCTAGGATGAGGATAGGATGGGGACTTCTCGGCGGGAGAGTTAAAGCCCTTAATCACTGCTCGCGGCAACTTCTCCTGGGACATCTTCAGCGGCTTCTTTGGCAACGTCATATCTAGTCTCCAGTAGCGCTATCGCTCCTTGCAGCAAAGCTTTTGTCTGCGCTTTATATTCTTCCACCTTAGCCTGAAGCTCTCTGATTTGAGCATTGATTTCAGCTAAGCGTCGTTGTCCTTCTTCTTCTAAGGCCCGTGCCTTGGCTTGAGCCTCAGCTCGAATAAGCTCGGCTTCTTTCTGGGCGTTGGCCCTGGTTTCGTCAGCTGCTTTTTGGGATAATACAAGTGTGTTTTTGAGGGTGTCTTCCAGATTTCGGTAGCGTTCAGTCTCTTCCTTCAACCGTGAAGCTTCATCCTTAAGGCTAGCATTTTGCCGATACAGCATTTCGTAGTCTTCCAGGATTTGGTCCAAAAATTCATCTACTTCTTCTTCGCTGTAGCCCCGTAGGCGACGACGGAATTCTTTTTTCTGAATATCAAGCGGAGTTAGCATGGTATCCTCCTTGGTACTTATTCTCTTTTTTACTTATTATGTCCTAGTTCGGCTGACCGCTCAGCCCCAGCTACCACAGCTTTTAACACTACCCCGCGGAAACTGCCTTCTTCCAATGCTGCTATTCCGGCAATAGTAGTACCGGCTGGGGAAGCAACCTTATCTTTGAGCTTTCCAGGGTGTTCGCCTGTTTCTAGTACCATCTTAGCCGCACCAAAAACAGTTTGAGCAGCCAACGTCTGGGCCACTGGCCGTGGTAGCCCTGCCATAACTCCACCGTCGGCCAAAGCTTCAATGAACATGTACACATAGGCTGGAGCAGAACCACTAAGTCCAGTTACAGCATCTAGTAATTTTTCTTCCAAAACAATAGCTTTCCCTACTGCTGATAACAAATCCTTAACCTTGGCTATATCGGCTTGGTCTGCATTGGGTCCGCCAGCTATCCCTGCCGCTCCAGCCTGAACTAAACAAGGGGTATTAGGCATCACTCGTACCAGCCGGGCAGGACCAGTAAACTCCGCTAAAAAAGAAAGCGGTATCCCAGCCATAATGGAAACCACCAGATGCTTTTTATCCCATTGGTCTTTAATGCCAGTCAAAACCGTAGGTGCCACTTGGGGTTTAACTGCTAAAAAAACTATCTCGCAGCGCGCTAGCACGTCAGCATTATCAGTCGCAGCCTGGACCCCAAGCGTCTTTTGCAGATAGGCAACCCGATTAGCATCAATATCTGAAACCCATACTTCATTGGGCTGAGCCAAGTGATTAGCCACGATGCCCTTTAACAGAGCTTCGGCCATAGCTCCGCCGCCAATAAAACCTAGCATTAAAATTCCTCCTTATAGTTTACCGTAGCCAGGATAACAATTCCTGGTTGCCTGAATCTAGGCTATGAGATGCCATTACTCCTACATTGCTTGGAGCAAAAAGAAAAATCTCATTACCCACCCGCTCTACGGTACCGTTTACAGCAAAGGTAGCTCCGCTGACAAAATCCACAATACGCTGGGCTACCTGGGATTCAGTCCCCTCCAAATTGACAATAACCGTCAGGCGAGCTTTTAAGTGATCAGCCACATCTTTCGCCTCGTCAAAGCTTACTGGCTGTGTAACCACCACCTTGCCCCCTGCGCCTGGTGCTGTTGGCAACCCCACCACCTTGGCCCGCCCACGCTCCGCCCTTACCGGCAATGCCGCCACATCAAGCTGTTCTTCGTTTTCTACTACTTCTTCTATTACCGTTTCTTCGAAGCCCATTAAGTTTAAAATCTTTCCCACCAAAGAACCGGCCACGCTAAAATCCCTCCCTGCATCTTATTTAGTTTTCCGAATAATCGCGGGCGCCAAAAATAGCCGACCCCACACGAACCATAGTTGCCCCTTCTTCTATAGCCACCTCAAAATCGCCACTCATGCCCATAGATAATTCCTCCATACTTACGCCGGGCAATTTGAGTTTATCTATCTCATGGGCCATTTCGCGTAGCTGGCGAAAAATCGGTCGTACTTCTTCTGGATCTTTTACATAAGGCGCCACCGTCATTAGACCGCGAACACTAAGTTGTGGGAGCAATGATACCTGCCTCAAAAGCGGTAGCAATTGGTCAGGAATTATACCATGTTTACTTTCTTCCCCGGCCACATTCACTTCTACTAAGCAATTCACCGTCCGTTCTAGCTCTTTTGCCCGCTTTTGTAACATCTTTGCTAACCGCAAACTGTCCAGCGAATGAATAAGGTCGAATATCTGTATAGCTTGTTTAGCCTTATTGCGCTGCAAATGCCCGATAAGATGCCAGGTTACTCCCGATGGGATTGACTCTATTTTGGCTGCAGCTTCTTGCACTCGGTTTTCGCCGATATGCTGTACGCCTGCAGCTAAGGCTTCTTTTATTCTCTCTGGTGGTACAGTCTTGGTCACTGCCACCAAGCAAATATCTTCTGGCCGACGTCCACTCTTAGCCGCTGCCGCTGCAATTCTTTCTTGAACCAAAGCCAAGTTTTGTGAGATCGAAGTCATAAAGGGGTGCCTCCTACTAAAATATACCGTTTCTCATGGTATTCGACACTATCCAAATATTCCCTGCTTAATACCCGAAAAATCTCCATCTAAGGTAAAAAATATCGATCTATTAGAACTTAAGACCCGAAGCAACCTCGTCACCAGGCCTGACTCCCGAAATGATAGCCTGTCCCTGATCCAACGCTTTTATCTCTACCGGTATAAACTGCCATTTCCCTTGTTGCCAACAATAAACTCCTTCTTGGCCGTCACGTAAAAGCAACGCTTTTTCTGGTACCAACGCTCCGCACACACGGCTTGTAATAACCTGCACGGTGGTCTCGCGGACCGAAACTAATTCTGGCGGCGAAGCTAACAATTTAAGGACTAAAACGCTTGTGTTTTCTTTATGAGCCACAGCCACTACTTCAGCCGGAATTTCCAACTGCTCTAGTGGAAACAATACTGCCACCTTATCCCCTAGAGCTACCATTGGGCACTTTTGCTCCATACTAACACGAGCAAACGTTGGCTCTTCTTGTGTTATTTTGCCCAAAATCTGGCCTTGGTCAACATAAACACCGGCCGCTGCTGCTATCACTATCGGTCCGCTGGGAGTAGGTTCTGAGAGGGCTGTTTTGTACTCTAACGGATCAAAGACATCTTCCCAACCGTCTAACCGATTTTGAAATCTCCCTTTAAGGGGTGTCATCACCGCTGTGGCAGCTTGAGCCATAAGTTCTTGAGCCTCAGCCTCGGTTTGCCGCCAGGCACCACCACTAGCAGTTTCCCTTTCTAGTTTTTCTTGTTCTGCTAGGAGCAAGCTTTTTCGTTTCAGCAAGTCTTGCAATCTAGCATTTAGCTGCTCAGCCCGAACTGTTTCTAGTTTAATGAGATCGCTTTTTAGCTCCGCCAAAAGAGTTAGTACTTTGTCGTTTACCACAGCCAACTCTTTTTCCACCTGCTGCTTCTGAGCTGTGAGTTGGCTATCCCAAAGTACCTTTTCGCCTTTAGCCTCTTCTTGGAGCTGACGGGCACGAGCCAACAATTCATCATTTAATATCTCACCGATACAAGTATTAGCCGATACCCGCTCACCAGCTGCTACTTTAGGATGCCAAACACCAGATCGAGGTGCCACCAAAATTAGCTCTCGGCGTAAAAGCACCGCTTCCCCCAAGGCGCTTAAAGCCACCGTCCCTTCCTTAACAACCACTTTATGGGCCGCTTTTGCCAGCAGCATGCGTCCAGCCACATGGACGGCATTTAAGGCAGCGACTAAGCCTAATACTAATAAAAATGCCGTCACAGATAACGGTAACCGCTTTCTTGTTTTGGGAACAGTCATAACGTAGGCCACCTCTTTCTATGAGATCGCCTTCTAATTTCGTCTACCTTCCATAAATTTCCTGCTGCCAATTACAACGAAATAACGGCCATAAGGCTGCCTGCACGACCTTGTTCGCCACGATAAGAAAAAAAGTTCTGAACACAGCAGCGAGTACATATTCTAGCCAAACTAATATGGTTTTTTGATATACCGGCATTAAGTAGTAACCGCCTATTTAGTTCCCACAAGTCTAACTTACAATGTCCGGGCCGGGAAAACATAGTTACCTCTCGCCACCAAAGGACTTGTTCTTTAAGAGGTAACAATACTTTATCATCCACCTCATAACAACAAGGCCCAATAGAAGGGCCAATGGCTACCAGCACATCTTTAGGCCGAGACCCATAATTGTTCTGGAGCGCCTGCAAGGTAGCCACCGCTATTTTATTGACGGACCCGCGCCAACCAGCGTGAGCAGCCCCCACAGCTTTATGGACTGGATCAAGAAATAGCAGGGGCACACAATCGGCTGTGTATACCGATAGTGGCAAATCTGCAGTAGCGGTAACCAAAGCATCAGTACCAGGCAAGCCATTTTCCCACATCATAGCCCCTCGCCCAGCATCAGCTTCAGTCACTACCGCCACCCGGGTACCATGAACTTGCTGACCCGCCACCAACGTATTAAGGCTCATACCTAATGTACCCAAAAACAGCTGCCGCATCGCGCGTACTGCCTTTGGCTCTCCATTTTTAAATCCTAAATCGAAGTTATCTGTAGACATCCCGAACACACTGCCATGGCGTGTACTAAACCCATGCTTAACCAAGCCAGTAGCTGCGATCAGATCAGATGTCAAGTAAACCAGATCGCCATACTTATGCCAACTAAAACTCATGGAGCGCATCCTTTCTGACAATTCTTTTTCTATCTTTATTATACACGTTGCCATCTGTAAAAGTCGTTACTTTAGACCCATGACAATTCCCTATACACTAATCAAAAAACGAGGATAAGTTAGAGATTAAAAGTTGGCAACCAATAGAAAGTAGGATCAGCTACAACCAAAAGCCCTTGGCATTTTCACTAGGTAATACCAAGGGCTTTTAGTTCTATTTGATTCACCGTGACGGCGAGGAAGAGGAGGGCCGATTTTCCACCAGGATTACATCCTGACCGATGCGTTTAATTCTATCCCACGGAATCACCACATCGTCACTACGGCTGAACAAACTAAGCATACCTCGTGGACCAGGCAAAATGATCGCTCTTAGTTTACCACTTTCCAGATCAATGTCCACATCAATTATATTGCCCAGTTTGCGACCATCATTGATGTTAATAACTTCGCGGCTGCGAAGTTCTGAAGCACGGACTAAAATGGCCCTCACCTCCCTGCAGCACATTATATGCTAAGGAAGGTTGTCTTAATCCTTAAACTTTGGGTTCCAG
>JAAYWY010000098.1 GCA_012516165.1 Bacillota bacterium | reverse complement strand
ATTGATTACCTCTTCCAGCTCATCTTCTCCGCCGACGGCAAACCGATGCCCCACCTCTGTATCACTCATGGGCTTCCTCCTTTCAGCGTTCATCAGCCGACTGTACCCTTATAACAGTTCGAATAACAGTTTTGTGACATAGCGGGAGCAGCCAAATGCAGCACAAACCGCCATTAGTCGCCGCCTTTTGTTTATTGTACTAATGACTAAAACAAGAACCCCAATGCCTGTGTAGGCCAACGTAACAATTAAGTTCTTGGCGCTGGCAGGGCTCCCCATAAGAAACTCAGGGAAATTCAAGACCACAGCGGCAATGACGGTCGCTATGGATAAGACTGTGGTTGTTTTACTGTTCATTCCCAACCCCCCGGATCTGTATTTGTTACCGGCTACGTTTTTCAATTACCCTGCAGACAGCCAGCGTAACCGCGGAAATACCAAATCCCAACAGACCAAAGGTCATGAGCATTCCCTCTTTCATGGTGGGATATGGATTATATACATACAGTGACTTGTATAAATTGCTTCCGCCCAGAATAAGAAACAAGGTCGGCATAACGTACCCTAATACCCTTTGCTTTCTGGTTGAAAGTAGAACTTGAATTCCTATTATTAGAAAGAGCACCGTCACCCCGACAACGCCTAGATCGTAACCGATACGCATGATTGAAACCCCCACTTCACTAATATTTCAGCCAATCACATTTAATAAGTTTGCCAGACAGATGTGTAACTTCAACGGAGGCTATACTCATCTTGTCTGGCTGTTTTCTTGCAGCCACTCTTTTAATTCCTCAAAGCGCTGATCAATGTGCTCTGTAATAAGTCTATACAGTATATGGGCCGTTATTGAAACCAAGGCCACAGGTCCTAAAATTGCAATCCACGGAATTTGCATTTCAATACCCTCACATTGCTTATTTATATATCACCAGGTAATAACCTCCACTAATGTCCTCAGTGACATTAAGAAACCAATGGTTGATATGACACCACACCAAAAGGTCTTATTTTCGTTTCCTTTAAGTGCATGTTTTACCGCATGTATTAGTCCAAACACAAACATTCCCGCCGACAGCGGGGAAAAATACCACAAAAAAGTGGCTAAAGTGTGATTCATGGCCACCCTCCTTCTGGTTGATCACTGGTTACCCACTAAAATATGACATCGGTTAGTAACTACCCAGGGCTTAGCTAACAAATAGGCTTTGTATGTATATGGAAATCGCGGTACAATTGGGTGGAGACAATTCCTCAAGGAGTGTTTGGTCTGAGAAAATTTTTCGTTATTTTCTTATCTACAATCATACTTCTGGCCGTCTTTTTGTACGGGGAAAATAATCTTGTTGCTGTTAACTATTTGACCTTAAACCTTGATAACCTGCCGGCAGCATTTACTGGTCTGAAAATTGTGCATCTTTCCGACCTGCACGGGAAATCCTTCGGCCAGGGGCAACGGGGAATAGTACAAAAGGTTGAAGCAGCACAGCCGGATCTTGTAGTGTTCACCGGCGATCTAATCGACCGCCAGCGTGGCGGTGCCCAAGCCGGTCTGGAGCTTCTTGAACAGTTAGCCCAGATTGCACCGGTCTACTACGTCACCGGAAACCACGAGGGGTGGGCGGGGACATTTGACGCTTTACGCCCCCAACTGGAAAAAAGAAACGTTAAGGTTCTTAGTAATACCCACCACCGACTTTGCCGCGGTAAGGATACAATCTATATTCTTGGTATTGACGACCCGGCGCTCCAGCCAAAGTCTTACAGACAAGCAGAGCTAGTTGGAGCCGAACTTAAAGCCGCACTGGAAGGTACCGACGGCTTTACCATACTTTTAGCCCACCGGCCGGAACTCATTGACACTTACAGCCATTTTGGGATCGATCTAGTTTTCTCGGGACACGCCCACGGCGGGCAAATCCGACTGCCCTTGGTAGGCGGTCTGGTTGCACCAGGGCAGGGCTTCTTCCCTCGATATACCAGCGGCCTTTACATGCACGGTTCCTCAGCCCTCGTGGTAAGCCGGGGGCTCGGCAACAGTGTTTTCCCCCAAAGGCTGTTTAACCGGCCTGAAATTGTCGTGGTAACCCTGAACAGAAACTAGAAGATACACATGATGCGCCTGAAAAAGGCGAAAATCTATATTTTGGAAGGAGAGCAACCATGGATTACAGGAGATTCGGGAACAAGTACGTGGTTCGGTTGGAGAAAGGTGAAGAGATAGTTGAGTCCATTAAAACGCTGTGCCGAGAAAACAATATCCGGCTGGGAACTGTCTCTGGTATTGGTGCGGCGGACAAAGCTACTATCGGGTTGTTTGAACCGGCGACTAAGAAGTACCATTCGCGGGAGTTGACTGGGGATATGGAGATCACCAGCTTAATGGGCAATATCTCCACCCAAGAAGGGGACGTTTATTT
>JAAYWY010000097.1 GCA_012516165.1 Bacillota bacterium | reverse complement strand
TGACTACATTAGTTTCACTGCGATTCACATGACAGCTTATGACGAAGCGAGCGATGTGGCTGAATATGAGGCAGCAGTATATGAATATAATTTACAAAGCAAACAGGTTTCCGAAATATTCAGGTTCCCCTACAATACACTTTACCCCCTGGGGGTGTATGATAAAAAGACAAATTCGGTTTATTATACAAAAGAGAAAAATAATAATTCGTATAAAAACCAACGTACAGGCGGCGATCAGATTTATGTATATGATCTAGCGACAGGTTCGGACACAATGTTAACAGAAGACCTTCTGGCAGTAAACTACATAGTACCCGTTGATGGTGCCGTATTCTTTGTCGCTGCGAGGGAAAGTAATGCTTCGAGCTTATCATTAGGTAAAATAGATTTATCTGACGGCAGTATTAAGTACTGGGATGAAGCTGATACAGCCTCGACCCGAACTATCAGTGTTGATAAGATTAAAAAACGTATATACGTGGCTATATATGACACTGAAGAAGAAGATGTTGCTATGGCAAGTACAGGTTTTGCTCCCCCTGAATACACTATTTGTTCGTTTAATTATAATTTAAGCGATAAGCAGGAGGTATTACACAAAGACAATATGGCAATCAAAGCGCTTTATGCCATGGATAACCGGTTACTGTATCGTGCGGATGATACGATATCACCGTTGCCGGACACAACTACTATATCTGAAGTAATTGATTTAAGTAATATGAAGGTGTTATTTAAATCAGAGGAGCAATTTGCGGAGAGGGGCAGTTTCACGCGAGACAAGAAAGGTGTTTATGTGTTAGAGACTATCGGTGAGGACGAAGGAATATACTACTATGATTTTGAGACACGGGAATACACACCGATAATTAAAAGCGGTTTTGGATCTGTGGCGAATTTCCAACTTATGTATTAAGATCCTTTTATATTATGATGGTGTAAGAGGTTTATGGGATAAGGAGTAGAACTATGAAGCAAGAAAAATGCACGTATGTGATTACGGAGACCATTATTTTAGCACTGATCGCAGTATTAGCATTTACAGTTTTAAACAACGAGTACCTGTTCGGGTGGGCGGCCCACAATTGGAAATTTTATTTGTTTCTAGCCGGGATTGCCCTGCTGCCTATTATCTGGGATAAGCGGCTTCTTTCAGCGCTTATTACCACTGGGATCGTCGTTGGCATTTTCGCTGGGAACTATATAGGTAGCTTAATAAAGGTCCTTAATGAAGCTAAGATTGTTGAAGGTATGAGGGCAGAACAAGTATATAGACTGCGGCATCATCCTGGATTCGAGATTTGGATCTGCGCAATTATTCTATTTGCTGTAATAGGCTTCATTGTTGAGACCATTGATACAAGGAAATACCCACCAAAGCGAGCATTGAAGGCTGCCATTGGCCCCAGCTTGGGAACGGTTTTAGGAGGCGTAATTATTCCCAGACTTATGTATCCGTACCGATATAATGACACCTATCCACCGTTACTAATTCATGCCTGCCAGTGGTTTTTGGTAGGGTACGCAGTATCCTTTTTGGTCATCCTTATTTTTGAATGGGCCAAATCAAAAATTGAAGGGAGCTAAAGAAGCAGCGGTTTATGCTATGCATTTAGTCATTCTGAATGGATAAAGGAGCCTTTTTCTGTCATCCTTCCTGTCCAGCCTGCCCAGAGCGGAGCGTAGGGAGCGAAGCGGAGTATCTTATGAGCATAATTTACAGGATGCAAGTTAGCTGCGGATATTATCGCAGACGGGAAAACCCCCACCTGTTCCACTGCCAGACCCCAATCTGCCTATGCTGGCGATCAGCATAATCCCCTTCCAGGGTAACTAATTCGTTTTTACCGTCGCCATCCATGTCGCCAAGGCATATTTCGTAATTGGGCCGGTCCAGATTGGAAGACTGCCACAGCGGCTTAACCGTGTTGCCGACCAGGTTAAAGATGAACAGGTGGTTCTTGATGCTGAGGTCTTCTTCTTGAACCCAAAACGGTTTGCAGGGACCGAAACTTCCCACCTTCCACACCGAGAGGTTCAGATCAGATGTACCGTCGTTATTGGCATCGCCTAACACGAAACTATCCACCCACCAATTCTCTGGTGACTCCCAGATGGTTACACCGGCAATGCTGATTACCAGCTGACCGTCTTGTAAGGAGTATTTTTCCACCATGCCATCTTTGTTGAGGTCACCGTATTGGGTTTTAATGCGCTTAAATTTAATCCCGGCCCCTGGGTCGCCATTTATGGGAACCAGCAGGTTGTCTTTGTCTGATTGCAGCTGGTTGTTTATGGCTACCAGGGGCATGATACTGCTCATGGCCATGCGGGCCACTGATTCCTGCTTGGCAGGCAGAGCCGACATTTTGTTCTTGAAAGCTGCAAAATCGTTCGTTGCTTGTGCGCTTTCAGCGGTTAGTTGGCCCAGGAAAACGAAAAGAACAATAGTTGCTACTGCCAGCGGCAGCTTTAATGATTTCATGGGGCAATGAAAGCCTCTGTCCAGTTAGGTTGCGGCGGAGCCTCACCGGCATTCAACAGTTCTCGCCATTTGCTGTCGGTTAGCCGGTCGCTTAGCGGCCAAGCAAACTCATAATATGAGTAGACGCCACCTATGGCCAGCCGCAGCTTACCGTCCACAGGCACAGCCGCGTAGATTTCTTGAATAAAACCGGTGGCTTCCTGCAAAACCTGCCCGCCGACATCGGTGGCCACATCAGCTACAATGGCTGCTGGCTGGTCATAAGCCTGCGAGTGGTGTTCGATTCCCTCATCGCGCAGGGCTTCCAGCCAAAAGTGCTCTAACTGGACGCCGTAGGACCGAATCAATTCGTAATCGTCGTCGGTTAGGGCTTTGTTGTTCAACTCTTTTTCCGCGATCTCCTTAAGGGATAAAGAGAGTTGCTCCAGTCTTTCCAGACTGACGGCATCGCGCTCGCTGATAAGGTTCCGGGCCAGGAGGCCTTCCCTGGTCGTCTTGGCCAGCGCGGCCAAACGGCCAAAGACCAGAGGATTCGGTTCTACATAACCACGGTCGTCAACGTCCATATTACCACCGCCGGCTTCTGCATAAACCTGCTTGGCGTACAGAACGGTGTCGTGCTTTAGTTCGGCCCAGCTTCCTAAAAAAGTGCTTAGTTCTTTTCGGGCCCAGGCCCGGTTTTGCATAAAGGCCGGATACCGGGCCGATTTTGTCTCGGTTAGGGGTTGTAGTGTATAGAGCCAGCTCCAGTACAGGTTCTGGGTCCAGGTTTCTTGGCTTAGGCCGGCGATGTATGTCTGTATTTTGGCCATGTTTTCCGGATAAAGGGCATAATCCGTTTCCATCAGCTCGTCCAAGATACTGTACGCTTCCTGGGACCCAAAGGCAGCGGCGATGTCGAGCCCCTTGGGCAGCATCCTTCGTTCGCCATGGCCATTCTCCTTAACTTCACGGTAGATGAGCCGTTGGAAGATGGCCGCGTCCAAGGTGAAGCGCTGCCCCATAAAGCGAAAGCCCTTAATTTCTTGTTCCCGGTCAGGCTGGATAGTCTCATCGAAAATCGGTATAGAGTTGACCGCCGGCGGCTCTAATGTTTTGATATTCTCCCGGAAGACAGTCCACTTGTTTTGGTCGGTAACGAGCGCGGACAGGTCTGTCTTAGGGCCATAAACTTGCTCTAGGTGTTCTTTGAGCTGTGGGTATGAGATATCATCGCTTTTGCCCACGAAGAAGCTTGTGGGCTCATAAATATTCTCCCAGCTGAGGGCATTATCGCCTTCGCTGAGTGCTAGCGTAATTAACACGGCCGATTTGGTTTCGTCCTCATTTTGGAGGCGAAAAGTCTGCCGGCCGTACCACATCATGGCTTTGAAATAATCCTTTAGCTCGGCGGATTTGTCATAATGTCCCCGGGGGATATACTGCGAGTAGTCTTCCTTGAGGCCGGTTACGGGATCAAGGTTGCCCCCGATGTTCATCAGCGGAGAAACGGCAATGCCTTCATGCTGGGCAATTAGATCCAGTTCCGCTGCCACCTCATTTTGCACTTCTGCTGGCACTGCTACACTGGCATCCATGAGCCTGGCACCCACCGCAAAAAAGCCCATGTTTCTTTTAGCCGCGTTTTCCCAAGGGGTGCCTTTAAGAGCTGCATACTGTTTTTGCGCCGCCAGCAGCATGGCACGGTTAAGTTTATTCAGTTCTAAAATAAGGCTGTGTGTTTCTATGTCCTTGAGTAGATTGTTGAAAAACAAGTGATAATTGTGCAGCATGGAATCAGTGGTCACAAAAAGCGGTACCGGTTGATACCGGCTCATCTCATATAGGGTAAAAAATTCCCTATAATCAGCGGGCACAACCACAAAGCCGTTCTCAACCAACTTGCTTTTGGCCGCTTCGGACAGATCAAACATATCCTTATTAGTAATGTTACTTAAGTCCGCTGCCACACCTGACGGTGGATCATTGTTAGCGGATCCACTGCCCCCTGGGGTTTCTTTTTGTCCGATATTACCGGTGCATCCGCTGCAACAGATAACGATAACAAGCAGGATAACCACGAACGGTCGCCACTTAGCCAACCTGATTCCCCCTTATAACTTATTTGTCTTTCTTGAGACTGAGACATGCGACGTTGTACCATCAGGGCATGACGATAGAAAACAGACAGACTGCATTAAAGCCTACCAATTCTTGCTTTATGTCACTTTGAACGTAGTGAAGAGTCTTAGATCCTTCGCGTTGCTCCCTCCGCTTCGGTCCCTACGCTCCGCTCCCTACGCTCCGCTCTGGGCAGGCTGGGCAGGCTGGACAGGCTGTGAACCCAGTGCCACCCCAAATATAACTCTATTAGAACTCGAAAAGGTTTAACCCAATTTCTTCGTTAAACTTCCGGTCTACATGGCCATCAATAACGTCAATAATGATTTCTCCGGTAGCACTAATCACGGCCGAGTTCAAGTGTCCACCAATGGCCTGGTGGCTGCTGCCGGCTAGGGTAGCGTGCAGATGTAAATAAACGTCCCCTTCTTGGGTGGAGATATTGCCCATTAAGCTGGTGATCTCCATATCCCCAGTCAACTCCCGCGAATGGTACTTCTTAGTCGCCGGTTCAAACAACCCGATAGTAACTTTGTCCGCCGCACCAATACCAGAGACAGTTCCTAGCCGGATATTGTTTTCTCGGCACAGCGTTTTAATGGACTCAACTATCTCTTCATCTTTCTCCAACCGAACCACGTACTTGTTCCCGAATCTCTTATAATCCATGGTTGCTCTCCTTCCAAATATAGATTTTCGCCTTTTTTCAGGCGCATCCTGTGTATCTTCTAGTTTCTGTTCAGGGTTACCACGACAATTTCAGGCCGGTTAAACAGCCTTTGGGGGAAAACACTGTTGCCGAGCCCCCGGCTTACCAC
>JAAYWY010000096.1 GCA_012516165.1 Bacillota bacterium | reverse complement strand
GAGGAAATATCGCTCATGCTATGTCGCTCTATAAACAAGTAGTAGGCGATACTTTAATCCATAGAGAGAGTATGTTTTTATCACATAAAAAATGGCTCACGCCCCATGATGGCTTTGGATAAAGGAGCAAAAAAACGGGTTATATAACGGCTGGGATTAGGGATATTTACCCCCATGGCCACCGGCAAACTAAGACCGATGGCCGCTAACATAAACAGCGAAAAAACCAAAAGATCGCGCCACTTTTTTTCTTTGACCAATTTAGGTGTCTCGAAAGCAATAATTGCCAGATACAATAAAATGAGAAGAAAAATCACCTTCCAGCCTCCTAGCTCTTTTCTCTCGGTGATACAGCAGTAAGTGCACTGCGCCGCACTTTTGCTTGGGTATCGATGCTTATTTCCATGTCCTGCAAAGCTTCCGGCCAGTTTTTTTCCAACTGCTGCCACAGTTTTTTGTTCTGGCGCCGAATAACCTCACCAAAACCAAACGGATCTACTCCCAAACTTTTGGCCAACTGTATTGCCTGTTCAGCTTCGTTTCTGATAACTGTGGCTGCTTGTTTCTCTAAGAAAAGGTAGTCATCAGCCTGCATAAGGTCCCCACGGTATGCTTGTTCTGCCAGCCCCATTTCCGCTGTAATCTTTGCTGTTAATACTGGCTGTCCCTCTTTTTCTTCGGCCTTGATTTGCTTTTTCAATCTAAAGACTTCTAGTGCCACCGTATTATCCTTTCGGCTCTCATCGGCAGTTGCCTGGACATGCAAAATGGTATTGGCGATTTTACCCTGTAACGTCAGTATCCCCCGCGCCTCAGTGGGCTCGGCAAAGCCCACCAGCTTATCATCTCGAAATAAAGCTAATCCTTTAAGGCGCAATGCCATGGTCGTTTCTTTCGTTTCTATTTCTTTGGCACCAGTAGAAAAGCCCAAGCTTTTTCCACCAGTTTTAGGTACCATAGGAACAGCCCTAAGTTCCACCACGCCGGTAAACGGATCTGCCCCTTTGGCTTCTAACAAAGTTGCAAATTCGTGCACATTAAGGACAATAGAACGACCATTAACAGGAGAAAAACGCCTTAATCCCGCTAGCTCTAATCCCACGCTTTTTTCCAAGCTTCCTTGGCTACCGATAAGTACGTCTTCGGCCTTTTTGCGGCAGACAAGTATATTAGTAATAATCCGGGCTTCAGCATCTCGTTCCCAAAGATCGAGAAACTCCAATAGCCCCTGACGGCCAACCTCTTCCCCAATAAGTATGGCTGAAGTATGGGATATATAAACCCGTCGCGGCACCTTAAGAGCCATGTCACGCAAGGCACCTAGAAGGGTATAGTCTTGTCCTTGGGCAATCCAAACCTGACGCTCAGGGACGCCTCCGCCAGAACTGCCTTCTTCACTTCCCCTCATAGAGGGGCGAAAGATCTCGGCCGTAATTTTCCAGATATCATTTTCTTTGTCGATACCCAAAGAAGAGACGACCGCTAATTCGTTTATCTCTCGTCGATCCCAACAACCGGGTAAACACATCAGAGAAATAAGCAGCACCAAGGAAAGCAATGTCAAGGGTAAACGTCTCACTTTTCGTGCTCTCCCTCCTGCTGGTTTCGTCCCAATCTGTCTTGATGGGTTTTTGTCTGGTCCTTGGTCGTTGGTAACAGCCGGTTGTTTTTCTCTTTATTCTTTGGACTATTCGGGCAATTAGGGCCTCTCCCCCGCTCATCTCCTGGGGGGTAGGACCCTGATGGGAAGCCTGCCGTGTAATATTATCCTGGCCGCCAAGCTTCGGCCGGGTTCGCATGATCCACCAAGGTCCACGGAAAAGATAGTCTTTTTGCTCAGCGAGGCTAAACGGTGCCATCCCCTGCAAATAAGGTGTGCCAAAAGAGCGCAGGTTCACCAGGTGAATCAAGATAAGTATCAATCCCGAAAAGAGTCCAAACAGTCCCAATGCTGCCGCCATGAGAATTAGCGGTATCCTAAGCAGACGCACCGTGTTGGTCAGATCAAAACTGGGGAAAGCAAAAGAAGCAATCGCTGTAGCTGCAACAACAATAACCATAGCTGGCGATACTAAACCGGCCCGAACTGCGGCATCACCGATCACCAACGCACCGACAATACCAATCGCCTGACCTAAAGCCCGAGGTAAGCGGGCACCGGCTTCCAGCAGTATTTCAAAAGTGATCTGCATGACCAAAGCTTCCACCACTGCTGGATAAGGAATCCTTTCTCGTTGCATGAGAATACTTACTAAAAGTGAAGTCGGCAACATTTCCTGATGGTAAGTGGTGATAGCCACGTACAAGGCTGGTAAGAAAGCAGAAATGACCAATCCTAGATACCTAAACGGCCGCAAAAACAATGACAAGACCCAGCGTTGGTAATAATCTTCTGGCGATTGTAGTAGCATCGCAAACTGAAGAGGTACCGTTAAAACAAAAGGAGTGCCGTCGGTCAGTATAGCTACCCGCCCCTCCAGCAAATCTGCCACCACAGAGTCCGGTCGCTCCGTGCTCCACACCTGAGGAAAGGGCGAAAAACGGTTATCCTCAATCATAGCTTCTAAATAGTGACCCTCTAGCACACCGTCGATTTTGATACGTTTTATTCGCTCTTGCACCTCGGCCACCAGTTTATTATTTGCAATACCATCTACGTACACAACAAAGACGCATGTATTGGTAACATCCCCCACAACCAAACTCTCTACTCGCAAATTCGGATGCCGTAAGCGGCGCCGGATAAGCGCTATGTTAGTACGAATATTCTCTACAAACCCTTCACGCGAACCTCGAACTACCACACTGGTTTGTGGTTCCGAGATAGCCCGTTTTTCCCAGCCTTTGGTATCCACCAATAACGCTTGAGACCAGCCATCAGCCATAAGGCAGGTATCACCATTTAGTAATCCGGTTATAAGTTCGCCCATATTGGAGATTGTGGTCACTTCTCCTAGGGGAACTCCCATCTCCTTCCAGTGTTCTATATTAGAAGCCAGGTTAACACCGGCTTGTTTTACCAATGGACGCTTAAGTAGTAAACTTTCCAGCAAAACCTTAATTAACTTTTTATCAGTAAGATCTTCTATAAAAGCTATAGCCAGTGCTGTGCCCTCGATTTTTATCTCCCGGATTACCAAATCGTCGCTGTTACCTAGTATTTCTTTGATCATCGCAACGGCCACCGACAATTGGTCTGGGTAGGAAGTCGTGCTTAATAAAGGTATCACTTCTTGTATGGGTGTGTCGGAGTTAACTTTAGGATTTATCTGCTGACGCCGAAAAAGTCTCTGCCAAAATCCTCTCATGGTATCACCTTCAGTTTTCCTTAACCCAACCTAGTATCACCCTCCTTAAGTTCCTTCATACCAGGAATTACATAACCTGTTATTAAAGAGGAATAATAAGAAAGCATTTATGAAACGCGAAGGATGATTCTAGTGAGAGAAGACGGTATCATATCGCTACAGCAACTTACAGCTTTATCCATAATGTACTTAATTGGCCGCTCAACTCTTACTTTTCCCATCGGTCCAGCAGCACAAGATATCTGGCTGACTATCATCTTCGGAGCCCTGCTGGCCGGTTTGATGATGTGGTTTTGGATTTCTCTAGGACTGCGCTTTGAGAATACCAATCCTGTTGTCTACACCAGAATAACTTTAGGCAACTTTCTAGGAACACTACTGATAGTTTTATACCTGCTTTTTTTACTTCAGTTAACAGCCGGCGTTTTGCGCAATATATGTGAACTTTACGTCACTTCCATTATGCCAGCAACACCTATTATAGTGTTCGCCGGGATCACTGCTTTTTTAGCAGCATTGGCAGCCAGAGGCGGTTTAGAGAATATTGCTCGTTTAGCCGAATTGATTTTACCTTGGCACATAGGTAACATGCTACTTCTTACTGTGTTTGTACTGGCGACGCCTGGACTACCCCATCCCGAATACCTATTTCCTGTTTTTGGCAGTGGTTGGATAAACATTCTTCGCAGCACCCTTATTCACTTTGCTTTCCCTTTTATGGAAGCTAGTGCTTTGGTATTTACTCTCCCTTTCTTGAATCATCCTCGCAATTGTAAGAAAAGCATTTATACCGCCATGGCTATTGTAACTTTGATACTGGTGCTAACTAATATAAGAAATATTATGGTTTTAGGTCCTCAAGGTATCAGCCGGGTTAATTTCCCTTTTCTCACCACTATACAGCTTGTTGATATTGGCGCATTTCTAGAACGGGTAGACCCGATAGCGATTTTTATTTGGACCTTAGGAACGTTCGTTAAACTATCGTTTTTAGTGTATGTTATCAGCATTGGCTGGGCGTCACTCTTTGCTCTAGCCGACTACCGACCATTGGTCTTCCCAATAAGCCTGCTGACAGCAACTGTCTCTATTATATTGTACGAAAATTATGCCCAAATGAAGGACTTTTACCTTACCACTTATCCTTTTTATAGTCTGCCTTTTCAAGTATTAGGACCGCTACTTGTCCTTACCATCGCCAAGATCCGTGGTCTCTCCGGCGATAATATCTACAAAGGCAAAAAGAAAGACCGGGGTCAAGTATAAATTAATTATACTAAGCTGACCCCAGTAAAAAATTAATATGCTAATGTAAGCAAGAGAGTTAGTATAATTAGTTTACACCTGACCCCCTAAAGCGTGCTTTAACACTTGATCCATATTCTCCACAAAAACAAAGTTTAATTTGCGTCGCACATGACGCGGAATCTCATCTAAGTCTCGGCGGTTTTCATCCGGCAGGATCAAGGTCTTGATTCCTGCCCGGTGAGCTGCCAAGACTTTTTCTTTTATACCTCCCACTGGCAGTACCCGACCTCTTAAAGTAATTTCACCGGTCATAGCTACATCAGATCGTACCGGGCGACCCAATAAGGCCGAAGCTAAAGCAGTGGTCATAGTGATACCGGCTGAAGGACCGTCTTTGGGAATAGCTCCTTCCGGTACATGGATATGAACATCTTGTTTCTCGTTAAAATCGGCACTGATACCCAGTTCCTCGGCCCGTGAACGGATATAAGTATAACCGGCCTGGGCTGATTCACGCATAACATCCCCTAACTGGCCAGTAAGGGTTAGGTTTCCCTTACCGCGCATGAGACTAACTTCAATGCTGAGAATGTCCCCGCCCACCTCTGTCCAAGCCAGACCAGTGGCCACACCTACTTCATCTTTCTTTGAGACCACGCCAAAGTGAAAACGAGGGGAACCTAAGTACACGTCTAGATTACGCGAGGTTATTTTAACTTTGTTCTGTTTACCTTGTACTATTTCGCGAGCCGCTTTGCGGCATAAGGTAGCAATGGAACGCTCCAAATTACGTACTCCGGCTTCCCTTGTATATTCACGAATAATTCCTTTGATAGTATTATCCGAAAGAGTGAGCTGTTCGGGAGTTAGTCCGTGTTCATTAAGCTGCTTGGGTAAAAGAAAACGGCGGCCAATATGGAGCTTTTCCTCTTCGGTGTAACCGGGCAAATGAATTACTTCCATACGGTCTAGTAGTGCTCGAGGTATGGTATGAGTGGTATTAGCTGTAGTAATAAACATT
>JAAYWY010000013.1 GCA_012516165.1 Bacillota bacterium | reverse complement strand
TTTTAACGAGCCGTCGCTGGATAAGTTTGAGGCTAAGGTAAAACCGGGAGGATATATTTTTATCAATAGTTCCTTGGTGAAAAGAGAAGATGTGCGCGACGATGTCACTGTTATTAGGGCTCCGGTTACAGAACTGGCTACCGAGCTGGGTAATGTTCGTGCTGCTAACGTTGTTATGCTGGGTGTGCTGTTATCTAAGGTGCCTATTGTATCTGAGGAGGCAGCGCTAACCTCTTTAGAGGAGTACTTTAGTCCCAAAGGGGAAAAAGTGATTAATCTCAACCGCCAGGCTTTGAAAAAAGGTATGGAAGTGGGGAGCGCACAGGGGGAGTCTAAATGAACCTGCACCATTTGTTACGGCCTAAAGTAGTAGCTATAGTCGGAGCCAGTGAAAAACTAGGCTTTGGCCGAGACGTAAGTCAAAATATGTTGGCCTGTGATTTGGGCGATAACCTGTACTTTGTAAACCCCAATCGGGAACAAGTACTGGGTAAGAAATGCTACAAGAGCATTTCCGATATTGGTCGCGATATTGACCTGGTTATTATCTGCACGCCGATGTTTACAGTTAACAATATTCTAGAAGAAGCCGCAGGATGTGGATGTAAGGGTGCAGTGATATTTGCCAGCGGTTATGGCGAAGCGGGCGAAGAGGGCAAACTGGCCCAGGAAGAACTTAAGAACCTGGCTACTAAGCACGGCATTGCAGTGTGCGGGCCTAACTGTGCTGGATTCATAAACAACGTGGATAATATTCACGGCTTTGGCCTACCCGTATCAGCGAGACAGCAAAAAGGTAATATTGGCTTAGTGGCCCAAAGCGGACAAGTGTGTTCTCTTTTAGTCAGCGTTCCACATCTTAAGTTCTCCTATGCTATTTCCAGTGGGAACAACGCCGTTGTTGGTATCGAAGATTATTTAGAATTCTTAGTAGAGGACGAAGCGACCGAGGTCATAGCAGTTTATCTCGAGGGGGTAAAGTATCCGGAGAAATTCGCCCGAGTATTGGCTCAAGCGGCCAAGAAGCGCAAACCAATCATAGCGCTAAAGGTTGGCGCCTCGGAAAAAGCTCGGCAAACAACAACTGCACACACCGGGAGTTTGGCTGGATCAGATGCGGCATTCGGGGCTCTGTTTAAAAAGTTTGGCGTAGTCCGGGTGCACGACATGGAAGAGCTGATCAACGCCTGTGTGGTAATGAGTACCCTTAAGAAAAAGCCACCTGTGAATTCGGTGGCTATCCTCAATATCTCCGGTGGCGAAGCTGCTATTTCGGCTGACATGGCGCAATTGCAGGGAGTAAGATTAGCGGAGTTCTCGCCTGAGACATTGCAAAAGCTGCAAGATATGTTACCCGGTTATGCTACACCCAATAACCCCCTTGACATGACAGCGACTTTGGTACTGAACCATGATAAGTACCGGGCGACTTTGAGAACGGTAATGGCGGATCCGGATGTAGGTATGCTTGTCATAGGGCTAAATCCCCCAGAACTTGTTGCCGAAATAGACAAGCCTGTTGACTATGGATTAGCTAGAAGCGTCATTGAGGTCAACAATGAGGGTAGTAAGCCCATTGTTCTGATGCCGGGAATGTCCAGAAAACGGGATCCGGAGTTAAGAGAATTCTATTACGCCGGTTCAGTACCGATAGTGGACAGTCCTATGTATGGACTCAGTGTTATCAAAAAGTATGCGGAGTTTTCCCTGTATGACCCCAGTGCAAGAACACTGGAAGTAGCAGTGGGCAAAGATGGGCAATCAGGAGAAAAAGTAAGCACCGAGACCCTGTCGGAGCACGGTAGCAAGGCTATTCTTAAGGAACACGGGATTTCTGTGCCGGAGGAGTATGTAGCTCAGTCTGAGGCTGAAGCCTTGAAAGCAGCAAAGGCAATAGGCTATCCCTTGGTACTGAAAATAGATTCCCCTGACATACCGCATAAGACTGACATTGGTGGCGTGAAACTGGGCATCGACAACGATGTTGCTCTCAAGAATGCTTTTAATGAAATCATGGACAATGCAAAACGCCATAAACCTGATGCCAGAGTGAACGGGGTACTGGTT
>JAAYWY010000095.1 GCA_012516165.1 Bacillota bacterium | reverse complement strand
TAGCCTCCAGGGGCCATATTTTCTCCTTTAACCAAGGATGTAAAGCCAGATCATCGGCATAGCTTCGAAATAAAGTCATGGCAGCATGAGTGTGGGTATTAACCAACCCAGGGATTACAACCTTACTCTTTCCTGAAACTATTTGATGGAATTTATCGTGCTGCCATGGTTTTGATGGTCCTACATATATTAAGCAGTTACCTTCACAGATAATATCACCTGGCGAATAAATATGATTATCACCGTCCAAAGTTATTACCGTTGCTCCTTCAATAAGCAATCTGCTCAACCACAGCTCCTCCATTTCCGGCTTTAGTAAGTCGATTTTTTTTATCTGGTTCCTTATTTATTACTGACAAAAAATCTTTTGCCTTTTTGTGCCCAGCTCGTGCTGCTTTTCTTAAGAAAGGAAAAGCAAGAGGGCTTTGGTAACAGTACCATAACAAATGCCCAAGCTCAAAATTAACATTAGCTTGTTCTGGTTCTAGCCGTTGAGCTATCCTAAGCTGTTGTTCTGCTTCTTCGAAATGCCCTAAGCTGATTTCAACTTGAGCCAGCAAAAGCCGATAAGTACCGTCATTAGGTGCCATATCAACAGCCATTTTTGCCCAGGCCTTAGCCTCCTCTTTTTTATCTTGATTGAAGTAAAACTCTGCTAATTTAGCCTTTAAGCTGTGGTCCTGGGGACAAAGGCGTACCGCCTCAAGCCAAGCTTTACCAGCATCTTCTTTGCAACCTACAGCTTCTAAAACTGTAGCGGAAGCTACAAAGACAGTAGGATTAAAAGGGTCTAAATCCTGAGCTCGTTCCAAGTAACTGTATGCCTGAGTTACATCTTTCTCTGCCATTAGCAAAGCCATCCGGCATAAATTGGGCACTACTTTATCTTCGCCATCTAAAGTAACGCAAAAAGACATGTGTTCTAGTAGCTCCGTCAAAGACTGATCACTACAAGAAGTCAACCATAATCCCTGTTGCCATAATGCCCGTGCTTCACGAATATGACCCATTTTGAAGTAAACAAGTCCCAGTTCAGCATAAGCACGTCCATTACGTGGCTGAGCTGCTAAACATGTTTTAAGCTCCAAAGATGCCTCCGCGTATCGTCCTTGACGGCTATACAGATAACCCAACCAATAATGTGCCGCTGTTAAGTTAGTATCATCAATTAAAGCCGTAGCAAAACATTTTTCCGCCTCTGACACAAGACGGTTCTTTAAGCATTCTTGACCTAAGATGATTAGTTCTCTTGAGTCATCCGGTAATTGATAGGAAATTATATCCGTTGGTACGGGTGGTGCTGGTATTGATAATTTTAATGGAACAGTGGTTTCAAAATGAGAGTCGTGGGTGAAATCAGTAACCATGTCATCCCCCCCACCCACATTTTACCAGCACTGTAATTATATGTCAAATTCCTTTTCCCAAGCTTGTAGCTGCTTGATAGCCCCATAGTCTGTCAAGTCTACTGTTATTGGTGTTAGGGAGATATAGCCATCTTCAATTGCCGCTATATCGGTATCAATTTCGTCCACTTCTGCTACTGGTTCACCGGCCAACCAGTAATAAGTCTGTCCACGAGGATCACGACGGATTTCAAAAACATTACGATAACGGCGCATGCCCAGACGAGTAATTCTTATGCCTCTTATCATATCCCTAGGCAAATCAGGCACATTTATGTTAATTAGCATGCGTGGTATGTTAGGTTTATTGGCTAACCGCTCAACCACAAGCAAAGCTACTTGAGCTGCCAAACTATAATCTGAATCTGAATCTGAATCACCGCTGGACGTAGCTAAAGACACTGCAATTCCTGGAATTCCGTGTAACAACCCTTCCAGTGCTGCAGCCACTGTCCCTGAATAAAAAACATCCGTACCCAAATTAGAACCACGGTTTATGCCACTGATAACCATATCTGGTTGTTTCGGTAACAAAGTAGTCAAGGCAAGTTTCACACAGTCACTGGGGGTACCATTTACCGCATAGGCCTGCTTGATGTTCAAATTAGCATTTATTTGTCGCACTCTAAGCGGCTTATGTACGGTAATAGCATGGCTGGAAGCACTTCGTTCTCTGTCAGGAGCTACCACTACTGCTTCGTATTTTGGGGCTAACTCTTTCGCTAATGCCATTAGCCCTGGGGCTTCTATACCATCATCATTACTAAGGAGGACAAACATTAAGCGGGCCTCCTGCTCCATCATTTATCAAGATTGTTCATAATCCACACACATGGGGCAGAGCGTTTCTGGCTCGTCTATCACTATATCCAGCAAAGAACACCTGAAGTAAGTAACACCCTGCCCTCGTAACGAAAAACGTTTTATTGGTTCCAAATGAATACATGGACGGTTGGCCATAATGCGAGGAATACGGCAGCCGGCACAAGCCCATAAATCAGTGCTGTCTTGGGGCGACAACAATGCATCGCCAAGCAAACAATGAACTTGTGCCGCAGCAGTAAGCAATTGGTAAGGACAATAATCCGTCACATCGCCACCCCCTACCAAATAACTCACCCTGGTTAGTCTATGTTAAAATACGCAGGAGGTGACAAGTAGGCCATATCAGACAAATTACGCTTGCTCTTTTTCCTTTTTAGCTTTAGCAGCTATATCTTCTGCCAAACGAGCTGGTACTTCTTCGTAATGGCTAAAGGACATGGTAAAACTGCCCCGCCCTTGAGTCAAGGATCGCAAATCAATAGCATACTTTAACAATTCGGCTAGCGGAACCTGAGCTTTAACAACTTGGAAGCTACCAGCCGGATCTAAGCCTAGAATACGTCCCCGTTTGGAATTTAAATCGCCGATAACATCACCCATAAAGGTTTCAGGTACTGTTACTTCTAGATTCATAATTGGCTCTAACAATACTGGGCCAGCCTGTTCGGCTCCTTTCTTAAAAGCCAAACTAGCAGCAATCTTAAAAGCCATTTCCGAAGAGTCCACCGGGTGATATGATCCATCCACCAAAGTTACCTTAACATCTACCACTGGGAAGCCTGCCAGTATTCCTTCCTGCATTGCTTCCCGCACACCCTTCTCCACTGCTGGAATATATTGTTTTGGTACAGCACCACCAAAAATCTTTTCTTCGAATATAAACCCACTGCCTTCTGGTAGAGGTTCTATTTCTAGCCACACATGACCATATTGTCCATGACCACCAGTTTGCTTCTTATGCTTGCCCTCAATACGAACTGGTTTACGCAGCGTCTCTCGGTAGGGAACACTGGGTGTAGAGGTGACAACCTCAACTCCGAAT
>JAAYWY010000283.1 GCA_012516165.1 Bacillota bacterium | reverse complement strand
TGCCGGTCAGTATAAAACACCGCGTTCCGGCGACATTCGGGACGGACAGGCGCAGAGGCCTGTCCCTACGTGACGGCCGTGTGACGTGGCCCTACCCTCTGCGGTCAGCCGTGGCTCCCAATAACACAGGCGGGCACAAAGACCAGCCTTCGGATGCAAGCCGCCCCTACTCATAGGCCTCTGCCCTGAAGGCCACATAGGCCAAAAAATCGCGCACCAAGCTGGGATTGGACCAGCCCTGGGTATGGGGCCAAAACACATGCCGCCCTGGTTCATGGCAGCCGCAAGGATAGCTGCTGTCCCGTCCGGGCTTGGTGGCTGTCACATTGGCACCTTCTATTTCTCCTTCTAAGTAGCGGAACTCTTGTGCCCGGCCCACATCTGTCTGTACATAGCCAAACCGGGCCAAGCGAGGGCTGGCGTAACTACTATGCCTTAGCAAACCGCACATAGGAAACCCGCCCAGCTGTTGGCCCACATAGGCCGCCCCTAACCCTTCGGCCCAGAGCGGTAAATTACATTCTCGGATAGCCGTACGCATGGGCTCATTTGAGGACAAAGCCTCGGCATAACGAGCTACTGCACTGCCGCACAGCATTACCGCCTGTGCCCCTGGGGGCAGCTCTTTATCCTTGAGCGGACTAAAGGGAAGAAACTCCGCTCCTAACAACTCCCACAGGGCCAGGGTATCTTCATCGTAAGCAGCAAAAGCAGCATCCCAAGCCAGGGCCACGGGCACCTGGCCCACTGGTTCCATCTCCGGCAGTTCGTCGGCTAAAGACGCACCGGTTAAGGCCTGTAAACGGTCCAGATCAATATGTTGTTCGGCCAAACGGGCTAGTTTAGACAGCTTCTCTTGCACCTGGGGACAATGCTCCGGCGGTACCAGCCCTAATTCCCGGCTATCCAAGGTAATATCCGGCGCCTCCGGTAGCCACCCCAGCACCGGCACCCCTACCTTCTGCTCCACTGCCTCTTTGATGAGACGATAATGGGCATCACTGCTGATGCGGTTGATAATTACGCCGCCAATAACCAGCCGAGGATCTAAGTCGCAAAACCCCTTTACCACCGCTGCCGCCGACAAGGCCATGCCGCGCCCATCCAGCACCAGTACCACCGGTGTGCCAGTAAGCCTAGCCACATGAGCACTGCCGCCTTCATCGCTAATACCCAAGCCGTCGTACAAACCCATTACGCCCTCGATAATAGCTAAGCTATCGGCCGGGGCCTTGGCCCGCAGCAAAGCCCGCACAATACCGGGTGGCAGCAGCCACCCGTCCAAGTTATGAGAAGGCACCCCGGCTGCTACAGCATGCCACATAGGATCGATAAAATCCGGTCCCACCTTGAAGGGGACTACTTTAACACCGCGCTGCTTAAAAGCACGCAGCAGCGCCAGCGTCAACGTGGTTTTACCAGCCCCGCTGCCGGTAGCTGCTAGCAAAAAACGGGCCTTCATTGTAGTGCCGCCTGGACCCGCTCTGCTAAGATGGCAGCTAAGCGATCATCGGCTCCTAAAGTCTCATCTAGATAAAGCTCAATCTCCGGATGCTCCGCCTTATACTTAGCCAGCTCCGCTGGGATATCTTCGCGAATATGAACACCGTCAAAGAGAAAATAAGGTATGATATGAATTTTACTGCAGCCTTTGTTCGCTAACCGGTCAAGCCCTGCCGGTAGTGAGTTATCGGAAAACTGTAGAAAGGCCGTCTCGATATTGGCTGCGCCGGTAAGGTTCTGCACTTTGTTCACCAACACCTTCAGGGTCTTTTCTGTCTCTTTTTGGCGGCTGCCGTGGGCCAAAATCAAAATTCCCGCCACGCCAACAGTCCCCCTTCCACTATTTCTTGCACTGCTTCCAGCACCCACTCGATGTGATCAGCGGTATGGGCCGCCGACAAAAAGAGGGCCTCGAATTGTGATGGGGAAAGATAAATTCCCCGCTCCAGCATGGCATTAAAATACTTCTTATACCTTTCGGTATCGCTTTGTTTGGCATCGGCATAGTTATTAACCGGACCTGCCGTAAAAAACAAGCAGCAAAGAGAACCGATCTGGTTTACAGTAACCGGGATCTTAGCTTCCTGGAAAATAGCTCGCAGCCCCTCAGCTAATCTTTTTCCCTTACTCGCCAGCTGCTCATAGATACTGGGCTGTTCTTGCAAGCTCTTTAGGGTGCAGAGGCCAGCTGCCATGGCCACGGGGTTGCCGGACAAAGTTCCGGCCTGATACACCTTCCCTAGCGGCGCCACCTCGGACATCACTTCACGGCGCCCGCCAAAAGCCCCCACCGGCAGTCCGCCGCCGATGATTTTACCAAAGGTGGACAGATCGGGCTGCACACCAAAATACCCCTGGGCCCCGTCTAATCCTAACCGAAAACCGGTGATAACCTCATCAAAAATAAGAAGCGCACCGTAATGGGCTGTAATTTCTCTAAGCCCAGCCAAGAATCCTTCCTCTGGCAGCACCACACCCATATTGGCCGCCACCGGCTCCACAATAACAGCGGCGATCTCTTGCCCCTGCTCCCTAAATACCTGTTGCACCGCCGCCAAGTCATTATAGGGGACGGTGATGGTCTGTTGGGCAATAGCCGCTGGTACCCCGGCGCTGTCCGGCACGCCAAAGGTCGCCGCCCCGGATCCGGCTTGTACTAACATGGCGTCGGCATGGCCGTGGTAGCACCCTTGAAATTTTACAATTAACTCCCGTCCAGTATAACCCCTGGCGACACGCAAGGCGCTCATCACCGCTTCTGTGCCCGAAGATACCATGCGCACCATCTCCAGTGACGGCACCAGGCAACACATTAGTTCAGCCATCTCCACTTCGGCAGCCGTGGGAGCCCCATAGCTCAGGCCCTTTTTTGCCGCTTCTTCCACCGCTGCCAGCACCGGCTCATAAGCGTGGCCGAAAATCAGCGGTCCCCACGACCCAACAAAATCCAAATAGCGGTTCCCCTCCACATCCCATAGCCACGGGCCCGCTGCTTGGTCGATAAACAGCGGCTCGCGCCCCACTGAACCAAAAGCCCGCACCGGGCTGTTGACGCCACCGGGGAGCACCTCTTGGGCGCGCTGAAACAACTCATGGGAAGTTGTCATAACCGTCCCTCCTTCATCCAGGAAGCTAACTCACAGGCATGATAAGTTATTAAAAAATCAGCTCCGGCGCGAAAGATTCCAGTGGCCGCCTCGCACACAGCCGCTGCCTCGTTCAGCCAACCGCGCTGGGCCGCCGCTTTGATCATGGCATACTCGCCGCTGACCGAGTACGATCCCACCGGGACTGGACTTTTCTCAGCCACCTCGCGTAGCACATCCAGATAAGGCAGCCCCGGTTTTACCATTACCAGGTCCGCCCCCTCGTCAATATCCAGCGCCACTTCCCGCACAGCCTCACGCCGGTTGTGCGGGTCCATCTGGTAGGAGCGGCGGTCGCCAAAAGATGGAACCGACCCAGCCGCCTCGCGAAACGGACCATAAAAGGCCGAAGCGTACTTCACTGCGTAGGATAAAATAGCGGTGTTAAAAAATCCCTGTCGGTCCAATTCGGCGCGGATGGCCCCTACACGACCATCCATCATGTCCGACGGGGCCACAATATCGGCTCCGGCTTGGACATGGGACAAAGCTGTTTTTGCCAGTAAGGGCAAAGTAGCATCGTTATCCACATAACCGTCCCGGACCAGGCCGCAATGACCATGGGAAGTGTACTCACATAAGCAGACATCCGTAATATAGATAAAATCAGGAAATTGTCGTTTACCTTCCCTTAGCGCCTGCTGTACCACACCATCCTCGGCCCAAGCACTGCTGCCCAGCTCATCTTTTTTCTCTGGGATTCCAAACAGCAACACAGCATTGACTCCAGCAGCAGCCACCTTCTCCAGCACCCGCGGCAAGGTATCCGGACTGTAGCGGTACTGCCCCGGCAAAGATTCTATTTCCTCTACCATACCTCTTCCTTCCCGTACAAACAAAGGATACACCAACATGGCTGGACTAACGCGCGTTTCTTGGACAAAATTCCTCATGGTTGCTGTCACACGTAGTCGGCGCGGTCTAATTATCATGGTTTGCTTCCTCCTCTGTTGCCTTCACCAGTGCAGCCAAAGTAGCCTCTTGCGCCACTTTTACCTTCCAACCCAGGGACTTAGCAGCCGCCGCTGTTTGCTTGCCGATACAGATAGCTCGGACCTTTGCTCCCAGGCAAGCGCGGGCAAAACCATGTACAGTGGAAGCGCTGGTAAAAAGCGCCAGATCAATATCTGTCGGTTGCCAGTTGCCCTGGGTGTAAACAGTGCGATAAACCGGCAACTCATCCACAATCATGCCTTTTGCTCTAAGCCTGTCTACCAAACCCAGCGCTCCTTTTTCTGCCCGCGGTATCAGGACCGAGTCGCCTTGGTTCATCTGGGCCAGCATGGCCTCGGCCAAATGTACACCGTCGTAAACTTCTGGTACTACATCCACACGCAGGCCGCGTCTTTCCAGCGCAGCACCGGTACTGGCGCCCACCGCAGCTACCTTGGCCAAAGCCAAAGTACGGATATCTACCCGCTGTTTTTTAAGCAGGGCAAAGAAACAGTCCACTCCAGTGGGGCTAGTGAACACTGCCCAGTTATAACAAGACAGCGGCGGCAAAACCGGCTCCAGGAGCTGAGTGGCAATACAAGGAAATACTAATACCTCAGCGCCCAAAGCCCGGAGCATAGCCGCCAGTTCCTCGGCCTTGTCTTCGGCCCTGGTTACCAACACCCGCTGGCCAAAAAGGGGTAGTGCCTCCAGCCAGTTCCACTCCTGTTTGGGCTGTACCACTTGTCCCACCACAATCAGTGCTGGCGGCGCCACCTGTTGTTTTTGTGCTTTTTCTGCCAATGTAGCCAGCGTTCCATCCACCCGCCGCTGCCGCGCAGTGGTGCCGCGTTCTATCACCGCGGCTGGGGTATCAGGAAACATCCCGGCAGCGATCAGGCCCTGACACAGTCTGGGCAAAGCAGTCAAACCCATAAGAAACACTAACGTACCCTCCAGCTGAGCCAGAGCTTTAAAGTTAATATTAATCTCTCCACCAGCTTTAGCATGAGCTGTTATGATGTGAACAGAGGAAGCATAATCCCGATGGGTAACCGGAATCCCGGCGTAGGTCGCAGCTGCTACCGCTGATGTCACCCCTGGTACCACTTCGCAGGGAATCCCGGCCGCTTTAAGCGCTTCCAGCTCTTCCGCCCCCCGCCCGAACAAAAACGGATCGCCACCTTTGAGCCGTACCACCCGTTGGCCCCGGCGGGCTTCCTGAATTAGGAGCTGCTGAATTTTTTCTTGCGGCACTGGATGATGCCCCGCTTCCTTACCCACATCAATACAGCGGGCCCAGGTAGGGATAAACGCCCGGATACCATCCCCCACTAACCGATCATGGACCACCACATCGGCTGCTTCCAGCACAGCCTTGCCTTTAACCGTGATCAGCCCTGCATCGCCTGGTCCAGCTCCCACCAACCAAACTTTCCCGGTCATAGCTTTGCCTCCTGTTTTAGCCGCTGGGCCAATTCCTCGCCTAATCTTGCTGCCTGGGTGCGAGAGCCGACAATGTGCCCCCGATAAAATATCCCCGCTTCTTCTTCGGCATATAAACCGTGCAGGCACAATTCCTGTCCCTGAATCTCGGCATAAGCTGCCACCGGAGCACTGCAGCCACCGTCTAAAGCAGCAATAAAGGCCCGTTCGGCTGCAGCCTGATCGGTAGCCTCAGGATCCCTCACTGCATCCAAATAAGAATAGTCTTCCCCTGCTCGTCCCTGCACCGCCAAGATACCTTGGCCAGCAGCAGGAATCATTTCGTCCAGGGTAAACAGGCGGCTGATGCGCTGTTGTAAGCCCAGCCGACGAAGACCAGCTGCTGCCAGCACCAAGCTACCATACTGGCCCTGGTCCAGTTTCGTGAGGCGGGTGAGCACATTGCCTCGTACAGGCTCAACTTTCATGTCCGGAAACAGCTTTTTTAGCTGTACTCTCCGCCGGGCGCTGGAACAACCAGCCGGTCCGGCCACCGCCTGCATCTTAAGGGGATAAACCAACACGTCCCAGGGATCTTCCCTTGCGGTCAGGCCCACTATAGGCAGCCGCGGATCCAGCTTAAAGGGCATATCCTTTAAGCTGTGCACAGCCAAATCAATACGTCCCTCAAGTAATGCCCGCTCCAGCTCCTTGATAAATAGACCTTTGCCGCCGATGGTATCTAACGTCTGATTTAGTATAATATCGCCGGTGCTTTTCATGGTAAAAAGCTCCCAAGTTATCTCCGGATAAACCGCCTGAATACGCTCCATCACCCACTGGGTTTGAATCACGGCCAACCGGCTTTCTCGGCTGCCGACACGAACAGTTCGCTTCACGGTTGTTCCTCCTCCTGAACCCACTGACCCCAATTTTGGCGCAACTTATCGGCCAAGGCATGGCACAGAGCCGGGGACTGGCCCCCGGTGCAGACTGACACTGCCGCCTGACCTTGAGCCACCAACGCCGGAAAATAAAACGTGCTCTCGAAAGGAGCATCGGCCACACTAACCGGTATGCCCAAGGCACGAGCTTCCTGGCCCACCAGCTGGTTTACTTCTCGCTTATCGGTGGCCGCCACGCAAAGGGCCATTCCCTGGACATCGCCGGGGCGGTATTCTCGTGCCCAGTGCTCCACCGGGAGCGGCTCAGCTAAGGTGGGGCTGATCAGCCTGATCCGGGCCCCACACTTGAGCAAAGTAGCTGCCCGCCGCAGTGCCACCCGGCCCCCGCCCACCACCAGCACCGGCCGACCACGAAGATCCAACCACAGGGGAAAGCGGGGCACATCTCCGGGACCCAGCTCGCGCCAAGCAAAAGCGATGGCTTCTTCAACACTGCTACCCTTATCGGGCGGCCGAGCGATAAGAACTACCCTAGCACCCACTTCCTGGGCCGCCGCCAGTTTTTCGGCAAACCCGCCAACAGCACCGCCATCCTTAGTGATTAAAAAACGAGCCCCTATTTGACGCAATAAAGCTGTGTTCACCTCTTGGGAAAACGGTCCCTGCATGGCAATAATATTAGCCGCCGAAAAGCCCAAGGCCTCGCAGGAGCTAAGAACATCGCTGGTGGGTAGCACCCGGACAAACAAACGTTCTTTATAATGAGGAACCACTGTAAAAGCAGCCAGTTCTTTGCTCCCGGTGGTGATAAGCGCTTTTCCTTCTTGGGTAGCCAAGTAAGCCGCTGCTTCCTCACAATTGGCTACCTGCACCACTTTTTCCCCATCGGATAAAGCTTTGCGTAGCACCCGTATGTAGGGTATGCCTGTTTTTTGGGCCGCTGCCTGGGCATTGTGGCTGGCGCAAACAGCATAAGGATGGGTCGCATCCAGCACACAGGCTATCTTCTCCTTTACCAGCAGCTGCTCCATGGCCCTTTGGTCTAAGCGGCCGACGCGAACTTCCACATTCGGGCTGTCGCCAGCCAGCTGAGCCCCGTAATCGGTGGCCACAGTATATAAAATGGGGAGTCCGCTGGACAAAAGCTGACGCCCTTCGGTAGTACCGCCCAGCACCCACACCCTTTTCATGGCAGCTCTCGGTAGCCGCGAGGTGTGACTATCCGTCCCTTAATTATTCTCGATGACGAATTCCCGATAATTACCGTGGTAAACATGTCTACTTTTTCCTGGATCATTTCCCCCAATGTTAGCACCCGATATTCTTCTCCTTTGCGCCCTACCTGACGTACCCAACCGGCCGGAGTAGAAGCCGGACGGTAGGAGAGAAGGATATTGCCTGCCCGTTGGAGATAGTCCGCCCGGTTGCGGCTGGATGGATTATATAAAACCACCACAAAATCAGCCTCCCCGGCAGCACGGAGCCGCCGCTCGATCACCGGCCAGGGGGTAAGTAAATCGCTTAAGCTAATCACAGCAAAATCGTGCATCAGCGGTGCTCCCAGCACAGCAGCAGCGCTGCAGGCGGCAGTAACCCCAGGGACAATCTCCACCTTAATATCGGCCTCACCGCACACTTCCAAAAGCACCCCCGCCATACCGTACACACCGGCATCGCCGCTGGAGACCAGTGCCACATCATAACCCTCCTGCGCCAGGGCAAAGGCCTGGCGGCAGCGGTCCACCTCTGTTTTCATCGGGGTGGACAATATCTTTTTCAGGGGAAAATGCTCCTTAATCAAATCAATGTAACTGTCGTAGCCAATGATAATCTGACAACGCTCCAAGGCCTGGAAAGCACGCTCTGTCATCTCTTCTTTGCCTCCCGGCCCCAGTCCCACCACATAGATCATTTTGCTCCTCGCTTTCTCTGCGCCACTTCGGCCAAAGCACGATAACAACCTTCTAGTTGGTCTAAGGTTAAGCTATCTTTTAAGGGAAAAAGCAGTTTCCCCACCAACCACTCGCCAGCCCTACATACTCGATCAGGATCGTGGCTTGGCAGGGCCCGCACCAGCTCAGCTCCGGCAAAAGCCTTCACTTCTTGCACCAACGGAAGTAATTCCCGAAAACGCAGCCAAGCATGAAAATCATCCACATATTCCATTAATAGCTCTTGGGCCAGGGCCACCTGGACTTGATCTATCTGGGCCCCGCCTAACTCATCAATATCCACCAGTCTAATTCCGGCGAGGGTTTTCACTGCCGGATCAATATCTCGCGGTACGGCCAGGTCGACCAGGAGCTTTGGGCAGCCGGGTAACAACTGGTTGGCCTCCACGGTATAGTGGGGGCTGGCGGTGGTGGAAAAAACCAGGTCACCACCTAGCATCCCTAAGTAGCGCTGACGATAAGAAATCAGGTCCACGCCTGGCAATGGTACGCGGCCGTTGCCCCAGCTGCGGCGAAGTGTCATAATTACCAAGCAACCTCGATCAAGCAATAGCTGGGCGGTAAGCTGGCCCATTTCACCGCTCCCTATCACCAAAGCCTTCTTCCCGGCGAGGCCACCCATAATTTCCGTGGCTTTATCCACTGCCTGGGACGCCACCGAACTTCCCACCGGGCTAAAAGACATTTGGCTGCGGATACGTTTGCCAGCGGTAACGGCACTGCGAAACAACCGGGACAGCACTGGGCCGCAGCTTTGGCAGTCCTCGGCCCAAGCAGCCGCTTCCTTTACTTGGCCGAGAATTTGCTCCTCGCCCAGCACCTGGGAACAAAGCCCGGCCGCCACCTGATGTAAGTGCAGCACCGCTTTTAATCCCTGTCGATGAGCCAACTTAACATTTACATCAGCCCGCCCTAAAAGGGCAGCCGGGTCGGCCGCGCCCACTACATAAAGCTCGGTTCGGTTACAAGTAGAGAGCAATACGCATTCCTCTACCCCCGGCTCTTTTTTCCAATTAAGCAGGGCATCTTGGGCCCTGGTTCGGGTATAGGAAAAACAGGCCCGCACATCTACCGGCGCCATGGTATAGTCAATCCCGGCCATAAGTAGGTTCATGGTCCATCCCTCCCTTAGCCAAGGCCAGCGTGATACCGGAAAAAATCGTCTTACCGCAAATTAGCTGGCCGCCGCTGGCCCGCACCGCTGCCCGTTCGCACACATTATCCACCCCGGTAACTTCAAACACCCGCTTAGACGCTGAAAACTCCCCCTTAACCTGGGCCAGTTCAGATGCGGTAAAGGTAACCAGGGGTACATTCAAAGTCTGACAGCAGGCGATCAGACCCGGTTCGTTGCGTTTTAGGTCAACGGTGGCCACCGCTTGTAGGGCCAAGGGCGATACACGGCACTGGGCTAAAAACTTCTCTATCGCCGCAGATAACGCTTCGGCCCTGACGCCACGTTTACAACCCACTCCCAACACCAATATCCGGGGACGCAGCCATAAAGTGATGGGAAACGGTGGATCCAAAATCTGTTCCGTCACTGCCACCCCTACTGGTTGTCCCTGCAGGGCGGCAGCCGATACATGCTTTATTGCGCCCTGGTTTTCGACGGCACAGTTATGATCCTTCGCCCACACATCCACCGCCGGAACGTGGTTAATATCGGTAGCCGTGGTTATTACTGCCTGCCCGCCGGTTAATCCGGCAATACGCTGTGCCAAGCGGTTGGCTCCCCCCAAATGCCCAGACAGTAACGGGATAACATAGCGCCCTTTTTCATCCAGCACCACCACCGCCGGATCGCTGCTTTTATCTCGAACCAAAGGGGCAATAGCCCGTACAGCAATACCACAGGCCGAAACAAATACCAATGCCGTACCCTGACTAAACCAGCGCTCGGCCCACTGGCCCACACTCCCTGTCAGGGGAGTAAGTCCAGCGTCGCAGTATTTTGCCGGGGCAAATGCCTCGCCACCTAAGGCTTGGGCCAGTTCTTGTGCCAGCTCAGCCCCCGGCCGGGTAAAAGCCACCAACACCGTACTCATGGCGCTTTCCGGAAGCCGTGGGAGAAATCGGGAGCATAGAGCCGTGACAGCTGGTAGTCATCGCCTAGACAGTTACCTACCACCACCAAAGCAGTAGCATTGATACCTGCTTCAGCACCCAGTTGGGGCAAGGTGGATATAGTGCCGCGCACGATTTTCTCCTCGGGCCAGGACGCCTTGTACACCACCGCCGCCGGGGTATCCGGAGGATAGCCTCCTTCCTCTAGGCAAGCACAGAGCTCGGACAGCATACCGCTGCTCAAAAAGAGCACCATGGTGGCGCCGTGCGCCGCCAAAGAGTTGATACTCTCCCGCTCCGGCACCGGGGTACGCCCCTTCATACGCGATAAGATCACCGTCTGGGATACCTCAGGGAGCGTATACTCTATTTGCAAAGTAGCCGCCGCCGCACAAAAAGAGCTCACCCCCGGCACCAGTTCAAAAGGCAACCCCAACTCACGCAAGGCGTCCATCTGTTCCCGGATGGCACCATACAAAGACGGATCGCCACTATGAAGCCGCACCACTGTTCGACCTGGCCCTTCGGCCTGGGAGAGCTTCGCCACCACTTGGTCTAACGTCATGGTGGCACTGTTAACGAGCTGGCAGCCCGCTGGGGTTTCTGTCAGCAGCTTTGGATTTACTAACGAACCGGCATACACCACTGTATGAGCCTGGCGCAGTAGCTCCCGCCCCCGGACAGTGATCAGATCGGGCGCTCCCGGCCCTGCCCCCACAAAATAAATCATGGCTTCTCTCTCCCTTGTTTCACAATCATAGTGGAAAAATAGGAGCTGGGCTGTTCCCCATCCCCTGGATTCAGCACCCGTTCCCCGGGCAAACCGCACTTTTCCACCAGCACGGCCCGGTCTAAGCGGTCACCCAGCACCTGGCACAGGCGGTTAAAATGCCGTCCCACTTTCATTAGTACCAAATTACCAGGCGGGAACGGCCCCGTTTCATAAGGAACCGGTAAAATAGTAAGCACCTCGGACCCTTCGGCCAGGGGCACCTGGGTCCGGGCGGCCACAGCGCAAAACGAAGGTACCCCCGGCACTGCCTGTACCGGATACCCAGCCTGCTGTGCCCGCCGCTGCAGATAAGTAAAAGTAGAATACAACGACGGATCCCCCAGAGTCAAAAACGCCACCGAATGTCCCTGATCTAATTCCCGGGCAATTTGATCAAAAGCAGCGTCATGGCAACGCCCCAGTTCTTCCTCAGCGGAAATCATGGGCAGATCCACATATAAAAGCGGCTTTCCTTTTACATAAGAAGATGCAATTTTCAGCGCCAACTGCTTTTTGCCGCCTGATACCGGCACTGCCACCACATCTGCTTCCTGCAGTATGCGC
>JAAYWY010000094.1 GCA_012516165.1 Bacillota bacterium | reverse complement strand
GTTGGAATTCGAGCTTGATGCTACTGATGTTATTAGTGTGCGGGTAGACCGAACCCGTAAAATTCCAGTAACAGCTTTCTTAAGAGCTATAGGCTATGGTACCGACGGCCGTATTTTGGAATTGTTTAATGATAGTGGCTGCATTCGCAGTACCATAGAACGCGACAACACCAAAACCGAAGAAGAAGGTTTGGTGGAAGTATATAAGCGCCTTCGACCGGGTGAACCGCCTACAGTAGACAGCGCACGTACTCTGCTGGAAAATCTCTTCTTCGATTCCAAACGCTACGACTTAGCAGCGGTGGGAAGGTACAAACTGAATAAAAAGCTTAAACTTGATATACCGCAGGATATGCATGTACTGACAAGAGAGGATATTGTTGGTACCATCAATTACCTGATCAACCTTAAGGATGGCAAAGGCCGGGTTGACGATATCGATCACTTAGGCAACAGAAGGCTACGTTCTGTGGGTGAACTGCTGCAGAATCAGTTCCGTATCGGCTTATCGCGAATGGAGCGGGTGGTACGAGAGCGGATGACGATCCAGGATGTGGACATCATTACTCCGCAGGCTCTCATTAATATCCGTCCTGTCGTAGCCTCCATCAAAGAATTCTTCGGTAGTTCACAATTGTCTCAGTTTATGGACCAGACTAATCCCTTGGCTGAGCTCACGCATAAACGGCGGTTGTCAGCGTTAGGCCCTGGTGGTCTGTCACGGGAGCGGGCAGGATTTGAAGTGCGCGATGTGCACTATTCACACTATGGGCGCATGTGTCCTATTGAGACGCCAGAAGGTCCTAATATTGGCCTTATCAGTTCCTTATCCACTTATGCCCGTGTTAACGAGTATGGTTTTATCGAAACGCCTTATCGGAAAGTGGACAAAGAGCGCGCTGTGGTTACTAAAGAAATAGTGTACATGACTGCCGATGAAGAGGACGAGTATGTAATTGCCCAGGCCAATGAACCGCTTAACGACGATGGTAGTTTTGTAAACAGCAAGGTTACCGTTCGTTTTGGTGAGCAGATCGTGGAGGTACCAGCCGAAGAGGTAGATTTTATGGATGTGTCGCCCAAACAACTGGTATCGGTGGCGACAGCCCTCATTCCCTTTTTAGAACACGATGATGCCAACCGAGCTCTTATGGGCTCTAACATGCAGCGACAGGCAGTTCCGCTTTTGGTGCCGGAAGCACCCCTGGTGGGCACCGGCATTGAGAGCAAGGCAGCTTATGACTCCGGGGTATTGGTGGTGGCTTCTCGCCCGGGTGAGGTGGTTCATGTTAGTGCTGACTACATTATGGTGCGCGCCGACGATGGCACCATAGATCGGTACCATCTAGAGAAATTCGTTCGTTCTAATCAAGGTACATGTATCAACCAGCGCCCCATTGTCTTTAAAGGGGATCGAGTAGAAGCAGGTACCGTGTTAGCTGATGGGCCTTCCACTGACCAAGGCGAGATGGCATTGGGTCGGAACGTGCTGGTGGCATTTATGCCCTGGGAAGGTTATAACTACGAGGATGCTATTTTAATCTCCGAACGCTTAGTCAAGGACGACGTTTTTACCTCCATCCATATTGAAGAATACGAGTGCGATGCTCGAGATACCAAGCTGGGGCCAGAAGAAATCACCCGCGATATTCCCAATGTGGGCGACGAAGCATTAAAAGATCTGGATGATCGGGGTATTATCCGCATTGGTGCTGAAGTCCGTCCAGGTGATATTTTAGTGGGCAAGGTTACTCCTAAGGGTGAAACCGAATTGACAGCCGAAGAGCGGCTTTTGAGGGCTATTTTTGGCGAAAAGGCCCGCGAAGTTCGTGATACTTCCCTGCGTGTGCCCCATGGTGAAGCCGGTATTGTGGTGGATGTGAAAGTTTTTTCCCGAGAAAATGGTGACGAAATTGCTCCTGGCATTAACCAGTTGGTGCGCGTTTATGTAGCTCAAAAACGTAAAATTTCCGAAGGTGACAAAATGGCTGGCCGCCATGGTAATAAGGGCGTTATCGCCTGCATTTTGCCGGAGGAAGATATGCCTTATATGCCTGATGGGACACCGGTTGATATTGTGCTTAATCCACTTGGTGTACCATCACGACTGAACATCGGCCAGGTGCTAGAAACACACTTAGGCTGGGCGGCTAAAGCACTAGGTTTGAAGGTAGCTACGCCTGTATTTGATGGAGCCAGCGATGAAGAAATCAAAGAAATGCTGGTTAAGGCCGGTTTACCCACCAATGGCAAAATCCAATTACGCGATGGCCGTACGGGATTGCCTTTTGATAACTTCATAACAGTTGGGTACATCTATATGCTCAAGTTGGCTCACTTGGTGGATGACAAAATTCATGCTCGTTCCACTGGACCATACTCATTGGTAACACAGCAACCACTAGGTGGTAAAGCTCAGTTTGGTGGTCAGCGCTTTGGTGAGATGGAAGTATGGGCCCTGGAAGCTTACGGTTCTGCTTATACTTTGCAGGAACTTCTTACCGTTAAATCCGATGATGTGGTTGGTCGAGTGAAAACCTATGAGGCCATTGTTAAAGGTGAAAACGTTCCTGAACCGGGGGTGCCGGAATCATTCAAGGTTCTTATCAAAGAACTGCAAAGCTTGGCTTTGGATGTCAAAGTTCTGAATGAGAATGAGGAAGAGATTGACATCCGCGATGAGGAAGACGATGTTATGACGACCGCTAAAGAGCTAGAAATAGATATTGCTGGGGAAAACGAACCCCCGCGTGGCAAAAAAAGTGCACCTGCACAAGATGATGTGCAAGAGACCGATGAAGAAACCGACGATGCTGATGCCGAAGAAAATACTATAGATCCCAATTTAGACGAAGAAGAACTTTTAGGCGGTAGCTTAGCGGACGATAATGAGGACGACTAAGGGAGAAGGGAGCGAGGCCCTTGTTAGATGCTAACAAGTTTGACCGCATCCGGATATCTTTGGCTTCTCCAGACCAGATTCGCGCCTGGTCCAGCGGTGAGGTGAAAAAACCAGAGACTATCAATTACCGCACTTTAAAACCGGAGCGGGAGGGCCTGTTTTGTGAGCGTATTTTCGGTCCCACCAAGGACTGGGAATGCCATTGCGGTAAGTATAAGCGGATTCGCTATAAGGGAATTGTATGTGATCGCTGTGGCGTAGAAGTGACCCGAGCTAAAGTGCGCCGGGAACGGATGGGCCATATTGAACTAGCGGCTCCGGTATCTCATATCTGGTATTTTAAAGGCATCCCCAGCCGAATGGGGCTCATGCTAGACATGTCACCACGGGCACTGGAAAAGGTGCTATATTTCGCCGCTTACGTGGTAATAGACCCCGGCGATACACCGCTGGTGGCAAAACAAATACTCAGCGAAGCTGAGTATCGGGAGTACCGCGATAAGTATGGTGCCAGCTTCCAGGCGGGTATGGGTGCCGAAGCCATAAAAGTTCTTTTGGAACAAATAGACTTAGACGAATTAAGTGCTGAGCTCAGACAAGAGTTAAAGGATGTCAGCGGCCAGCGCAAGATTCGAGCTATCCGTCGGCTAGAAGTGGTGGAAGCGTTTAGAAAGAGCGGTAACCGGCCAGAGTGGATGATTCTCGATGTTATCCCGGTTATTCCACCAGAGCTTCGGCCCATGGTGCAGCTAGATGGTGGCCGTTTTGCTACTTCGGACTTAAATGACCTTTATCGGCGAGTGATCAATAGAAATAACCGCTTGAAACGCCTGCTGGAGCTGCAGGCACCAGATATCATCGTGCGTAACGAAAAACGCATGTTGCAAGAAGCAGTGGACGCCTTAATTGATAACGGTCGGCGCGGCCGGCCGGTTACAGGGCCGGGTAACCGTCCCCTGAAGTCTTTAAGTGATCTGCTTAAGGGCAAACAAGGACGGTTCCGCCAGAACCTGCTGGGCAAGCGCGTAGACTATTCCGGCCGGTCAGTGATTGTGGTGGGACCGAAGCTGAAGATGCATCAGTGCGGTTTACCAAAAGAAATGGCACTGGAACTGTTCAAGCCTTTTGTGATGAAAAAACTGGTGGAGCATGGCTTAGCCAATAACATCAAGAGTGCCAAGCGTATGGTGGAGCGGGTGCGCGAGGAAGTTTGGGACGTACTAGAAGAAGTCATCGAAGAACATCCCGTCATGTTAAACCGAGCACCTACGTTGCACCGGCTGGGTATTCAGGCATTTGAACCAGTGCTGGTAGAAGGGCGAGCTATTCAAATTCACCCGCTGGTGTGCTCGGCTTATAACGCCGACTTCGACGGTGATCAGATGGCGGTTCACGTTCCGCTGTCAGCTGAAGCTCAGGCTGAAGCCCGTATACTGATGTTGTCTTCCTACAATATCTTGTCACCAGCCAATGGTAGGCCTTTGGCTGTACCGACCCAGGATATGGTTATTGGTGCCTACTATTTAACTAGTGTCAAGGAAGACGCCATTGGTGCTGGACGCTATTTTATCTCCCCAGAAGAAGCTTTGATGGCATACAATGCGGGCGAACTATCGCTTCAGGCTCCCATTAAGATCCGTCTCGAAGGTAAATTGGTGGAGACAACGCTTGGTCGGGTGATTTTCTATCATGATTTACCAGAAGGCCTCCATTATCACCTGAACGAAGTAGTGGATAAAAAAACGCTTGGTAAGCTGGTAAGCGAGTGCTATCATCGCTACGGGATCGAAAATGCTGTTAGGATGCTCGATAAAGTTAAAGCGTTAGGGTTTCATTTTGCCACTGTGGCTGGTGTTACGATCTCGGTTGATGATACCAACGTACCGACAAAAAAGGAGGAAATTCTCCAAAAAGCTGACCGCGTGGTGGAAGAGATCGAGAGCCAGTATCGCAACGGCTTAGTGACGGCTGACGAGCGTTACCAGCAGGTGATTAAGATATGGAATGAAGCTACCGATAAGGTTACGGCTTCGTTAGTGGAAAATCTGGATAAGTTCAATCCGGTGTTCATGATGGCTTCTTCTGGTGCACGGGGTAATATCCAGCAGCTAAGACAGTTGGCCGGTATGCGGGGTCTCATGGCTGATCCTTCAGGACGCATCATTGACCTCCCTATCCGTTCGAATTTCCGGGAAGGTCTCACAGTGTTGGAATACTTCATTTCTACCCATGGTGCGAGAAAAGGTTTGGCTGACACGGCACTTAGGACCGCTGACTCTGGGTATCTAACCCGGCGGTTAGTGGATGTGGCCCAAGATGTTATTATTCGAGAGGAAGATTGTGGCACTAACGAAGGCCTTTATGTCACAGCCATGCGAGACGGCAACGAAGAGTTGCAATCCCTGTTTGAACGTATCGTGGGGCGGGTGGCGGCTGAAGATGTTATTCACCCGGAAACAGGGGAAATCCTGGTTCCGGCCAACGAAGAGATCACCGAAAACATAGCCGAAGCAATTGCGAAATCTGGTATAGAGGGAGTTCGGGTCCGTACAGTTCTTCACTGCCAGTCCAAGACCGGTGTCTGCGCCAAATGTTACGGACGCAGCTTGGCCACGGGCCGATTAGTGGATGTGGGTGAAGCAGTGGGTATTGTGGCCGCTCAGTCCATTGGTGAACCGGGTACTCAGCTCACCATGCGTACCTTCCACACTGGTGGTGTAGCTGGCGATGATATTACCCAGGGTCTGCCGCGGGTGGAAGAACTGTTTGAAGCCCGAAAACCCAAAGGTGCCGCCGTGAGCACTGATATGGACGGTGTAGTTCATATCACCGAGAATCGGGGCCGCACCGAGATTCAGGTGGTGGATCCGGAAACGGCCGAAGCCCACTCCTTCCCAGTTCCCCACGGTGCTCTCCTGCACGTGAAAGAAAACGATCGGGTAGCTGCAGGTGACCCGCTCACCGAAGGATCTATCAATCCCCATGAGCTCCTTAGAATCAAGGGTATTGAATCTGTCCAAGCCTATTTAGTGCAGGAAGTGCAGCGAGTATATCG
>JAAYWY010000093.1 GCA_012516165.1 Bacillota bacterium | reverse complement strand
GGCCAAGAAGGGAGAAAAAAGAGGATTAGGTAAAGGCTTAGAAGCATTAATACCAGCTGCCCAAGCACGGGAAGGTGAACCGGTGCAGGAGATTGGGATTGAGGAGATAAGACCAAACAGCTTTCAGCCACGGCGTGTGTTTGACGAGGAGAAGTTGGCTGAGTTAGCAGAATCGGTGCGAGTACATGGTATTTTACAGCCAGTGGTGGTGAGAGCTGTTATTGGCGGATACGAACTGGTGGCTGGCGAGCGGCGCTGGCGAGCGGCTCAATTAGCAGGTCTGTCTAGCATACCAGCGGTGATCCGGGAGCTATCGGATGGCGAGATGATGGAAGTTGCCCTGATCGAGAACATTCAACGCGAAGACCTTAATCCGCTGGAAGAGGCAGAGGCGCTACAGCGTTTGTTGACTGAATTTGGGCTGACCCAAGAGGAGCTGGCACAGCGGGTAGGTAAGAGCCGTTCTCATATTGCCAACATGCTGCGCCTCCTTAATTTAACCGATGAAGTACAAAATAATGTTTCACGTGGAACAATTTCTATGGGCCATGCCCGAGCACTACTAGCTCTAGACGAGGCCCAAGCCCAGGTGGCTGCTTGCCGACAAGTGGTGGAAAAAGGTCTTTCTGTGCGTCAAACCGAGGAATTGGTACGCGAAACAAGACACAAACGGCCGTCTGCTCGTCAGAAAAAGACGACGGTGGACCCCTGGTTACAAGAAATAGAAACGACTCTAAAACATGCTTTGGCCACTGGAGTGCGTATCCGTCCGGGCCGCCGTGGGGGCAAGATTGAAATCGAATACTATTCCACAGAGGACCTGGAACGACTAGTGGAAGCCCTCCAGGAAGCATCAGATATACCATCTAGTAACCTAAGGTAGTAGATAAAGCATAACTAAAAATGGACCAAGGGGCGTGGCCTATGAATCTAATAGAGCTATTTACTGTTCCGGCTAAATTGCAGACAGTGTTAATGCCGTTTGTTATTGCTGTATTAGCATTGCAACTCTTTCTTATAATATTTTTGTGGCTGCGGTTGGGGGCAGTGACCAAAAGATATAATACATTTATGGCGGGAAGTCCGGGTGCCGCACTAGAGGATATGCTAATAGAACTAGTGGAACGTTCCCGCCAGCAAGACGAGAACATGAAGGGCCTTCACTTTGCCCTGCGCCAACTGGAGCAAATGTATCAGAACGCAATTCAGCATGTGGGAGTAGTGCGATTCAATGCTTTTCCCGATGCAGGTAGTGACTTAAGTTTTGCCATTGCTGTTTTGGATGGTAGCGGTGACGGCTTTGTCCTGAGCAGCATTTACGGCCGTGATGAGTCTCGTGTTTATGCTAAACCGATCCACCAGGGTAAATCTTCCTATTTTCTTACGCAGGAGGAAGAAGCAGCCATTGCCCAGAGCTTAAAAAGATGAGTAGCGTAGGCAGGAATTTCTGGAGCAATGGCGAATAGGTGATAAGCACCATATTGCCCAAATTTACCCAAGTACTACCCGAGGTGGTTCTTTGTGCCTATCTTACCTACAAACTCAAAAAACTTAAACTATAAACGGCAGCGGGCTTCGGCAAAAGCCCGCGCCTTTACCCTCTTACTTGTTCCTCACTCCGGTGAGAAAGCTAAGCGTCTGCGACTGCCTTCTTGGGCACTGCAGGTGCTTACTGTTATGTTGCTTGCTTTTTTGGCCGGGCTGTCCTGGTTAGGTGCTGATTATGTGCGCCTGCGGGCTAATGACCGCGAGTTGGCTCGCCTCCGAACAGAAAATCACCAGCAAGCTCAGCAAATTAAAGAGTTGGCTCAGGAAGCAGTCACCGTTCAGGAACGACTAATAGAGATAAACAATCTCGATAGCGAAATACGCCAAATGTTGGGCCTTCCCGCCCGCGAACAGCAGGAGGAGCTACTGAACCGTGGTATGCCGCGCGGCGGACCGGGGCGCAGTGTTACTCCCGCCGACATCCACCAAACATTGCAAGATGCTGCCGATGGTATTGACCCGGTGAAAGAAAAATTAATACAGCTAAAAAAAGATGTAGAACAAGAGCAGCAACGCCTAGCGCATACCCCGGCTGGTTGGCCGGTGCACGGTACCATAACCTCTCGTTTTGGGGCTAGACGCTCACCGTATGGCCGCGGGACAGAATTTCACGAAGGCATTGACATTGCTGCCCCTTATGGGACAGCGGTTAAGGCTACCGGTGCCGGTACAGTGGTGTATGCTGGGTGGCGCAGCGGATATGGCTATATGGTTATAATTGACCACGGCTATGGCTATCGAACTGCTTATGCTCATAACTCTAAAATGAAGGTGGCAGTGGGGGCTGCTGTTAAACGCGGTGATACAATCGCCTATGTGGGCAGCAGTGGCCGCAGCACCGGTCCACATCTTCATTATGAGGTGTTGTACCAAGGGGTAAGACGGGACCCAAGTTCATATCTTTAGCTACTCGGTACTTTGCAACAGCGGCCTTTCAGCCAGGTGATGATAAGTGCGTGCTAGCTGTGCTTTGCATTAGTGCAAAACCCCTTCAATTGAAACAGGAAACTCTAATGATATTGTTGGAAGCACTTGACTTTAGTCATGAGCGGTTTATGAGATTTAGTGAGAGGAGAAACACTATGTTTGGTGGTCGCAAGCAGGAAGTGGATTTTGATCGCGTGGATACCATCATTGGGCAGGGGACAGAGTTTAAAGGTACAATAAAAGGCGCAGGAACCATTAGGGTAGACGGAGCAGTAGAGGGAGAAGTAGCGGTAAATGGTGATCTTATTGTCAGTGAAAGTGGTTATCTTAAGGCTAATGTTTGTGGCCGTCATGCTACTATTGCTGGAAAAATCGAGGGGGATATCGATCTTTCTGGTCGGTTAGAGATTACCCCCACTGGTAAAATTTTTGGTCAGATTACCGTTGCTAGCCTATCTGTTACCGAAGGAGGATTTTTGTCGGGCAATTGTGTAATGCGAGATCCTAAGGTAACAGCCGACGAGTCGGTTAACAATAAGAACCACAAGAACCAAGAAACCCTGGCGAGTACAGCCAAGTAGGGTAATTCCGGATAGAATACCGGTGTTGTCACTGGTTTATCTTTCCCCTTGACACAGCTAGTCGACAGGGCTAACATAAATTAGTAGGAATATTATTTTTTTCGTATTATACTTTTGTAAGAAGCATCCATAGGCCGGGTTCTGACCTGGCTTTTTCTGCTCTTAGGGAGCGTGTCCACGAAAGAAGTTTTACCCCAGAAAGGGGAGAACATCCATGCGCATAACTAACCATCCCCTGCTAGGTCCCCAGCCTCCCGTTAACCTGGTGCCGCTTGAAGTAGACGGCCAGGTGATATGGGCTAAAGAAGGCGAACCTATTGCGGCGGCGTTGTTGGCATATGGAATCCGCCTGTGCCGTACTACCAAACGTCGAGGGGAACCCCGAGGGGTGTTTTGTGGCATAGGTCACTGTACAGATTGTGTTATGACTGTAGATGGCATACCTAATGTGCGCACCTGCGTTACGCCTGTTAGGGCGGGAATGAAGGTAACTACACAAAGGGGGCTTGGCCAGTGGCCCAACGATCATTAAAGGGGATAGCCGTCGTGGGAGGCGGACCGGCCGGGCTAATGGCGGCCCTGACGGCTGCTCGTCATGGGGCCGCAGTGGTTCTTGTAGATGAAAATGCCGAGCCGGGGGGGCAATTGCGCAAACAGATTCACAAATTTTTCGGGTCTAAAGCTCACCGCGCTGGTGTGCGCGGCTATCGCATTGCCCAAGAACTAATTAGCGACTGTACTGCCGCTGGGGTTGAATTACTGGGCCAATCGGTAGTATTCTCTTTGCGCGAATGCACCCTAGATTTATTGCAAAAAGACGATGCCTTTAACCTTAAGGCAGATGCTATTATTTTAGCTACTGGTGCTAGTGAAAATGCCCTGGCTTTTCCCGGGTGCACCTTACCTGGTGTTATGGGGGCTGGAGCGGCCCAGACCTTTGTTAATTTGCACCGCGTTTTACCTGGTCGTCGTGTATTGATGGTGGGTGGAGGTAATGTGGGCCTTATTGTTGCCTATCAGTTGCTTCAAGCTGGAGCCGAAGTGGTCGGTGTGGTGGAAGCGTTACCTTACCTAAGTGGTTACCAAGTACATGCGGCTAAGATCAAACGGGCCGGGGTACCGATCTGGACGAGTCATACCGTGCTGGAAGCCCGGGGAGATCAAGAAGTACAAGAGGTTACGATAGCAGCTATAGATGATCATTTCCACCCACTACCAGGCAGTGAACGCACATTGGCGGTGGATACAGTTTGTTTAGCCGTGGGACTGACACCCCTGGCCGAACTGGCCTGGCAGGCTGGCTGCCGCTTTTGTTACCAAGGGGCCTTAGGTGGGTATGTGCCGCTGCATTCTGACAACATGGAGACTACTTTGCCACATGTTTATGTGGCCGGAGATATTGCTGGCGTGGAAGAAGCCTCCACGGCTTTGGAGGAAGGTGCTATTGCCGGTTTAGCGGCGGCAGCGGCTATTGGTTGCCCTGTACCCATTGCCGAGTTTGATGCTGCACAGGAACGCCTGGTTTCACTGCGTAAAGGACCTTTTGGTGATATACGACAATTGGTGAAAAGCGAGATAGTAAAGAGGTGGGCGGATTGTCGCGTCGTCGAATAGCTGTAATTGAATGCCCGGAAGAAATACCGTGCAATCCATGCGAGACGGCTTGTCCCCAAGATGCAATCAAAGTGGGGCAACCGATCACCCATCGGCCACACCTGGATGCTCAGCGTTGCATGGGCTGTGGACTTTGCGTCGCCGCTTGTCCAGGGCTAGCTATTTTTATGGTGGATATAAAGGATAACGATCAAGCTGAGGTTACTTTTCCTTATGAGTTTCTCCCCCTACCGGAACCAGGAGACACCGTGACGGCGGTTAACCGAGAGGGAATAAGCCTTGGGACAGCCCAAGTAAAAGCCCGCTGGCAACCTAAAGGGGCGGATGGCACTTATTTAGTGACCATTGCCTTGCCCGCTGCATTGGCTGCAGAGGCGCGAGGTATAAGGAGGCCTAGCTGTGACAACTGACGATGATATAATTATTTGCCGCTGCGAAGAAGTGACCAAAGGAGAAATCCTTCGTGCGATAAAGGCTGGAGCTACCACGCCCCAAGCAGTTAAACGATTTACCCGCGCTGGCATGGGCCTCTGTCAGGGACGGACCTGCCGCCGACTCATTGCCCAGATTATTGCTCAAGAAACCGGGCAAAGCATAGCCGATATTGTGCCCAGCACTTATCGGCCGCCGACACGCCCGCTGACTGTAGCCAGCTTAAGGAGGGACAATCGTGAAGTGGACCGCTGATGTGGCCGTGGTAGGTGGCGGGGTTATCGGTACCGCAGTGGCCTATTATCTGTCGCGCCAAGGGGCAGATGTTCTCCTATTGGAAAAGGGCGAACTGGGTGCGGGCACGTCGTCAGCCTGTGACGGCTTTGTTATTCTGCAATCGAAAAGTCCCGGTGTTCACTTGGAGCTGGGCCTGGCTTCGGCCAACTTATACCGTAATCTGGCCGACGAGCTGGATTGGGATATTGAATATAATCCCTGCGGAGGGTTGATCGTTATTGAGCGCCCCGATGAGCTGCCGGCCATGGAGACGTTTATGCAGAAGCAGCAGGCTATAGGTCTTAATGTGAGCCTTCTTAGCGGCGAAGATGCCCGCCGTTTGGAGCCAAACTTAGCGCCCCATGTGGTGGGAGCTACCTACAGCCCCCTGGACAGCCAGGTCAATCCGCTTCAGGTGGTGCTGGGCTTCGCCCAAGCAGCTGGCCACCATGGTGCCCGGCTTCGACCGGGTACCCCTGTTCAGTCCCTGGTACGTAAAAACGGCAGCATAGAAAAACTAGTTGTTCCTGGCGGCTGTGTTTATGCCCAGTCGTACATACTTTGTACCGGTGTGTTTACCTCTTCTTTGCTGGCACCCTTAGGTCTAGAACTGCCGCTTCGGCCGCGCCGGGGTCAGCTGG
>JAAYWY010000092.1 GCA_012516165.1 Bacillota bacterium | reverse complement strand
AGTAGAGATCGTGGGATTAACCGACGAGAGCAGAAAAGTTGTGGTTACCGGTGTCGAGATGTTCAGAAAGACCCTAGATGAGGGCGTAGCTGGCGACAACATTGGTGTGCTTCTCCGGGGAGTAAACCGGGACGAAGTAGAACGGGGCCAAGTGCTGGCCAAACCAGGCAGTATTCATCCCCATACCAAGTTCAAAGGCCAAGTCTACGTTCTTACCAAAGAAGAGGGCGGCCGCCATACCCCGTTCTTCAATGGCTACCGTCCGCAGCTGTATCTGAGAACCACCGACGTTACCGGTACCATCAATTTGCCAGAGGGTGTAGAGATGGTTATGCCTGGTGACAACGTGGTCATGGATGTAGAACTTATCACCCCCATTGCCATTGAGCAGGGCCTACGCTTTGCTATCCGTGAAGGCGGACGCACAGTGGGTGCCGGCGTAGTGGCCGAGATTATTGAATAACATTAGGGAAACATCTTTTAAAGATACTGCTTGTGTCCAGCAGGTATTTATCAGCTATGAGGTGGAAGGTTGCCGGAGTTCCCGGGGAATTTCCACTGAGAATTGTCCGCAATAGACTGGGGCCAGGTGTCCTTAAGTTCTCCAAAAACAAAGGGTGTAGAAAGAGGATACCTCGGCCCCAGCCAGCAATCGGGCGAAGGGAGGATAAACATGGCTCAACAAAAGATACGCATTCGTCTTAAAGGTTATGATCATAAGGTGGTAGACGGGTCATCAGAAAAAATCGTCGAGACGGCGAAACGTACAGGAGCGCTTGTTTCGGGGCCGATTCCGCTGCCAACAGAAAAAAGCATTTATACTATTTTACGGGCACCGCACAAGTATAAAGATGCGCGGGAGCAGTTTGAAATGCGGGTGCACAAGCGTCTCATTGATATCTTAGAGCCCACCCCGAAAACTATAGACGCCCTCATGCGCCTGGACCTTCCCGCCGGTGTGGATATCGAAATCAAGCAAAAGTAGGGAAGGGAGGAGCAGACGACGATGAAAGGGATATTGGGCAAGAAGCTTGGTATGACCCAGGTGCCCTTAGAAGATGGCACCGTTGTACCAGTGACAGTCATCCAAGCAGGTCCTTGCACGGTAGTACAAAAGAAAACAGCTACTACTGATGGTTATACTGCTTTGCAGCTGGGCTTCGAACCGCTTCCAGCAGCCAAAGTTACTAAACCATTACGAGGGCATTTTGACAAGAAACATGTTCAGCCTGTACGGTATTTGCGTGAGATCAAGTTTTCCGATCCTGACTCATTTGATGTTGGCCAGGAGATTAAGGCCGATATTTTTGCCCCTGGCGAGAAGGTACACGTTACCGCCATGTCCAAAGGTAAAGGTTATGCAGGTATGATTAAGCGTTGGGGTGGTCGGCGCGGTCCCATGGGACATGGATCAAAATTTCACCGGGCGCCAGGTACTCTGGCAGCACCGCGCTCTGGCAGCCGTGTTTTCCCCGGTCGGAAAATGCCGGGACGTATGGGTTTCGATCGGGTAACGGTAAAGAATTTACAGGTTGTTAGGGTGGATGCCGAACGCAACTTACTCTTAGTTAAAGGCTCGGTGCCGGGAACACGGGGACGGCTAGTCATTGTGCGCTCGGCAGGACGCTAGCCCACGGAGAAAGGAGGATCTATGATGCCAACTGTACCGGTATATAATCTAAATGGCGAAACTGTCGGCGATATTACCTTGACCGATGATGTTTTCGCCGTGCCTATGAACGCTGGACTGTTGCACCAGAGTATGGTGCGCCACCTAGCCAACCAACGTCTAGGTACTGTTAGTACAAAAACCAGGTCCGAAGTCTCTGGGGGCGGCAGGAAACCATGGCGCCAGAAAGGAACCGGTCGGGCCAGAGCTGGCAGTACACGCTCACCACTATGGCGCCACGGCGGTATTACTTTTGGGCCTAAACCGCGAAAATATACCAAAGGTATGCCCCGTAAGATGCGCCGGTTGGCGGTAAAAGTAGCGTTGTCGGAGAAAGTGCGCCAGGGAGATTTTACAGTGGTCGAGAACTGGGATTTGCCAGCACCAAAAACAAAAGAAATGGCTAAAGTGCTCTCTAACTTAGGAGCAACGAAAGCCCTTATTGTAACAGCTGGCCCGGATGAAAATGTTCAGCGCTCAGCTAGAAATATTCCCGGGGTCGAGACGCTGGAAGTAGCAGCACTTAATGTGTACGATATCCTAGGGCATGATCGTTTGATTATTGCCCGCGATGCTGTAGAACGGGTGGAGGAGGTGCTCGGCTGATGGAAGCGCGTGAAGTTCTAAAACGGCCGGTGATCACCGAGAGAGCTACCGCCCTGATGGAAGAGGGTAAGTATACATTTGAGGTGCATCCGGCAGCGACCAAGGTGGATATTAAGAATGCGGTGGAAGAAATCTTCAAGGTGAAAGTGGATCGTGTGGTTACCCTCAAGGTGCGTGGAAAACAGAAACGTGTCGGCCGCAGTACCGGCCGGACTTCGGATCGGAAAAAGGCTATTGTAAGTATTGCCAAGGGCCAACGGATCCCATTCTTTGAGGGTGCCTAAGTACGCGGAAAGGGGGGGCAATTATGCCTATTAAGATCTATAAACCCACTTCCCCGGGCCGCCGCTTTGTGACAGTAAGCACCTTCGAAGAAATCACAAAGAAGCAACCGGAGAAGTCGCTCCTTAAGCCGCTAAAAAGCCGCGGCGGGCGCAATAACCAAGGCCGACTTACCGTACGTCATCAGGGCGGCGGCCACAAGCGGCGTTTTCGGGTAGTGGATTTCAAACGAGATAAAGATGGTATTCCAGCCAAAGTGGCTTCTATTGAATACGATCCCAACCGCTCAGCCCGGATAGCACTGCTGCATTATGCAGACGGGGAAAAACGCTATATTCTCGCTCCCGTCGGTTTAGCAGTAGGCGATACGGTTATGTCTGGTGTGGAGGCCGACATTAAACCGGGTAATGCTCTGCCTTTAGCTAACATTCCTTTGGGTACCACAGTACACGCTGTGGAACTTATACCAGGACGAGGGGCAAAGCTGGTTCGTTCCGCTGGTACGGCTGCTCAGCTGTTGGCCCGAGAAGGACGCATGGCCACGCTGCGGTTGCCGTCTGGAGAAACGAGAATGGTTCTTACGGCCTGCAAAGCTACGATTGGCCAGGTAGGCAATGTGGAGCATGAAAACCTTACCACCGGTAAGGCTGGCCGCTCGCGCTGGCTCGGTATTAGGCCAGCAGTCCGCGGTGTGGTTATGAACCCAGTGGATCACCCGCACGGCGGTGGCGAAGGGCGAGCACCAGTGGGGCGTAAAGTGCAGATGACTCCTTGGGGCAAACCAGCCCGAGGCGTTAAGACGAGAAAGAAGAATAAACCGTCGGATCGCCTTATTATTAAGAGACGCAAATAGGCGGAAAGGAGGTTAGGTTATGTCGCGTTCTACCAAAAAAGGTCCATATGTTCATCCTAGCCTCATGGCCAAGATCAAGGCGCTGAATGAGAAACGGGAGAAGCGTGTTATTAAGACTTGGTCGCGCAGTTCCACCATTTTCCCTGATATGATAGGACACACTATTGCTGTCCATGATGGGAGAAAGCATGTTCCGGTGTATATCACCGAAGATATGGTGGGCCACAAACTAGGTGAGTTTGTGCCGACCCGCTTCTTTAGAGGCCACGGTTCCCATACCGAAAGGTCCACGGCGCTGAAGTAGAGGAGGGCAGAACATGGAAGCGAAAGCAGTTGCCCGCTACGTGCGTATTGCCCCGCGGAAAGCGCGCGTGGTCGCGGATCTTATCCGAGGCAAGAATGTGCAGGAAGCACAAAGCATCCTGAAATTTATTCCTAAAAAAGGGTCGCGGATCATAGCGAAAGTCTTGAATTCAGCAGTGGCTAATGCACAAAACAACCTCGACCTGGATCCGTCAGAACTGTACGTGGTGCGGGCTTATGTGGACGAAGGTCCCACACTAAAACGTTATCACCCACGGCGTATGGGGCAGGCGTTCCCCATTTTGAAACGCACCAGCCATATAACGGTAGTGGTCGGCGAGAAGTAAGGAGGGATAGTGCGTGGGTCAAAAAGTAAATCCCCATGGTTTGCGGCTCGGAATTATTAAGGATTGGGAAGCTCGCTGGTTTGCCGATCGCGATTTCGCCGACCTGTTGCTAGAGGATGTTAAGATCAGAGATTATATCAAATCTAAGGTCTTCCAGGCAGGTATATCCAAGATCGAAATTGAGCGAGTGGCGAAACGAGTGCAGATAACAATCCATACAGCCAAACCGGGTATGGTAATTGGCCGCGGGGGCACAGGGGTAGAAGCTCTAAGGAAGGAGCTCGAACAGCTCACTGGTAAACAAGTGCATATTAACATCCAGGAGATTAAAATCCCTGAAATCGATGCTCAGTTGGTAGCCGAAGGTATTGCCAGTCAGCTGGAACGACGGACTTCGTACCGTCGCGCTATGAAACAGGCTATTCAGCGGGCTATGCGTTCTGGAGCTAAAGGTGTAAAAGTAATCGTAAGCGGTCGATTAGGCGGAGCAGAAATTGCCCGCACAGAAGGTTATCGTGAAGGAACGGTGCCGCTGCAGACTTTAAGAGCGGACATCGACTATGGCTTTGCCGAAGCCAGTACTACCTATGGCCGAATTGGGGTCAAAGTCTGGATCTACAAAGGTGAAGTTTTGCCCGAAGCCAAGGTAGAAGGCGCAAAGAAAGAGGCGGCCGGCGAAGGAGGCAAGTAACATGCTGATGCCTAAAAGGGTTAAGTACCGTAAACAACACCGGCCTAAAGCTAGCGGAGTAGCTAAGCGAGGTACAGAGGTAGCCTTCGGCGACTATGGCCTAGCAGCCTTAGAACCAGGTTGGATTACCCAGCGGCAGATTGAAGCAGCGCGTATTGCTTTGACCCGCTATATCAAGCGTGGCGGTCGAGTCTGGATTAAGATATTTCCTGACAGACCCATCACGGCTAAACCTGCCGAGACTCGTATGGGAAGCGGAAAAGGTACTCCTGAGTACTGGGTAGCGGTGGCCAAACCAGGGCGTGTGTTGTTTGAGTTGGCCGGTGTTAGTGAAGAAGTGGCCCGCGAGGCTATGCGCCTGGCGGCGCAAAAGTTGCCCATAAAGACGCGCTTTGTTAAGCGCATAGAGATAGGTGGTGAGGCCGGTGAAAGTTAAAGAATTGAAGGAGCTCTCTGATGCTGAGCTGAAAGAAAAACTATCCGGCTTCAAAGAAGAGCTTTTCAACCTGCGATTTCAACTGGCCACAAGGCAATTGGATAACCCGATGCGTATTCGGGAAGTTAAAAAATCCATTGCTCGCGTAAAGACCGTTCTGCGCGAACGGGAACTGGCGGCTGAAAAGGCCTAAGAAAGGAGGCCACAAGTTTGGAGAACAAAAGAGGACAACGCAAGACCCGAGTGGGTACGGTTGTCAGCGATAAAATGGATAAAACTGTGGTGGTAGAAGTGACCAGCATAGTTCAGCACCCCAAGTACAATCGTTTTATGCGGAGAACAGTCCGTTTTAAAGCTCATGATCCCGAGAACGCCTGTGCAGTTGGCGATCGGGTGCGTATTAGTTCTACCCGGCCCCTTTCCAAAGAGAAAAGATGGCGCGTGGTGGACATTATCGAAAAAGCCCGCTAAGGCACCCTTGGCGAAAGGGGGTTAGAACATGATTCAAGTTCAGACCAGGCTTAACGTCGCTGATAATACGGGGGCCAAGGAGCTAATGTGCATTCGAGTGCTCGGCGGCTCAAGGCGCCGGTATGCCAACGTGGGAGATGTTATTGTTTGCAGTGTTAAACAAGCAACGCCCGGCGGTGTTGTTAAGAAGGGCGATATTGTAAAAGCAGTAGTGGTGCGCTCGAAAAAGGGTGTACGTCGGTCGGACGGTTCCTATATCCGTTTCGATGAAAATGCTGCTGTTATCATTAAGGACGATAAGGAGCCGCGGGGAACCCGTATTTTTGGACCTGTAGCCCGCGAGCTTCGGGAAAAAGAATATATGAAGATCATTTCGTTAGCCCCGGAAGTGCTGTAGGGGAAGGAGGCGTTTTAGTTGCAGCCCAAAGTACATGTGAAAAAGGGCGACATGGTCCTGGTAATTGCTGGCCGGGACAAAGGTAAAAAAGGTAAAGTACTTCGCGTCTTCCCCGCAAAGAACACCGTTTTGGTGGAGGGTGTAAATATAGTCAAGAAACACATGCGCCCTACGCCGGAGCTACAGCAGGGCGGGATTATTAGCCGCGAAGCACCGCTTCACGCTAGCAACGTACAGCTTGTATGTAGCCGCTGCGGTAAACCGGCCCGAACGGGGAAGAAGCTCCTCGCTGATGGGCGACGAGTGCGCTATTGCCGTAAGTGCGGCGAGACGCTCGACAAATAAGCGGGGAAAGGAGGTAGGGGCCTGTGGACTTGAGGGAAAAGTATCAGACTGAGGTAGTTCCAGCGCTAATACAGCGCTTTGGTTATAAAAATATTATGCAGGTGCCCAAGTTAGAAAAGGTAACTATCAACATGGGCGTGGGCGATGCTCTGCAGGACGCCAAGCTTCTGGACGCCGCTGTGGAAGATTTAACCACCATTGCTGGCCAAAAGCCAGTGGTTACCCGGGCTAAAAAATCTATCGCTAATTTCAAAGTACGCGCGGGAGCGGCTATCGGATGCAAAGTTACCCTCAGGGGAGAGCGGATGTACGATTTTCTCCAGAAGCTGTTTAATGTTGCCTTACCTAGGGTACGCGATTTTCGTGGTGTATCAGCCAAAGGTTTTGATGGTCGCGGTAACTACACCTTAGGTATAAAAGAGCAGCTCATTTTCCCGGAGATCGACTACGATAAAGTAGCTAAGGTGCGCGGGATGGACATCAATATTGTGACTACCGCTAGAACCGATGAGGAAGCGCGTGAGCTACTTAAGCTCATGGGTTTGCCGTTACGTGAGAGCTAAGTAAAGAGGAGGGAAAAGGTAGTGGCCAAAAAGAGCCAAATTGAAAGGTGGAAGCACGAGCCGAAGTTTAAAGTGCGCCGCCACAACCGGTGCCGCATTTGCGGTCGTCCCCATGCCTACCTCCGAAAGTTCGGGATCTGCCGTATTTGTTTCCGCGAGCGGGCCTATCGCGGTGAGATCCCTGGAGTCAGGAAGGCCAGCTGGTAAGGCCAGAAGGGAGGCAACAAAGGTGAGCATGACGGACCCTATTGCTGACATGCTGACCCGCATCAGGAACGCCAACATTGCTCGCCACGAAGTGGTAGAGATTCCTGGATCACAGATGAAGTGGTCCATGGCGCAAATCTTGAAGGCGGAAGGGTTTATACGCGACTGTGAATATATCGACGACAACAAGCAGGGGATCATAAAGATCTATCTTAAGTACGGGCCGAATAAGGAACGGGTTCTCACCGGCCTAAAACGCATTAGCAGACCGGGGCTGAGGGTGTATGTGGGCCGACAGGATATACCCAAAGTTCTTCGGGGACTTGGTATCGCCATCATATCTACACCCAAGGGTATTATGAGTGATAAAGAAGCCCGGCGTGAGGGTGTGGGCGGCGAAGTCCTCTGCTACGTGTGGTAGTGAGGAGGAATTGCAATGTCCAGAATTGGAAGGAAGCCTATTGTGGTGCCAGCTGGGGTGGATGTAACCATTGACGGCAGCACAGTAAAAGTCAAGGGGCCCAAGGGTGAACTGGTGCGCAATTTACATCCAGATATGAAGATCATAAAGGAAGATAATGTAATTCGCATCGAGCGCCCCTCCGACATTGGCTCCCATCGAGCACTACACGGCCTCACTCGCGCTTTAGTAGCCAATATGGTTCAGGGCGTAACCGAGGGCTATAGCAAGGCCTTGGAGATAAAGGGTGTCGGTTACCGGGCGGCTTTGCAAGGCCGCAAGCTGGTAATGCAGCTTGGCTACTCGCATCCGGTGGAGATCGATCCCCCCGAAGGGGTGGATTTTGAGGTGCCAGCTCCGACGAAGATCATTGTTCGTGGGACTGACAAACAAATGGTCGGCGAAATAGCTGCACGCATAAGGCAGCAGCGCCCACCGGAGCCCTATAACGACAAGGGTATTCACTATGAAGGCGAGCAAGTGCGGCGAAAAGTGGGCAAGACGGGCAAGGCAGCTAAGTAGTGCCCGGAAAGGAGAGGTGCGCAGGTGATTAACAAGGAAGATCGCAAAAAAAGGCGTCAGCTGCGCCACCTGCGAGTGCGCAAGAAAGTAGCCGGTACCTCGGACCGGCCGCGGCTGGCAGTATATAGAAGCCTTAAGCACATTTACGTGCAAATCATTAACGACGAAACAGGGACCACTATGGTGTCTGCTTCCAGCTTAGATCCAGAAATCCGCCAGCGGATAGCGCACGGTGGCAACAAAGAGGCTGCTCAGGCAGTAGGCGAGCTTATTGCCAAGCGGGCATTGGCAGGTGGAATTAAAAAGGTAGTCTTTGACCGGGGCGGCTATTTGTATCACGGACGAGTAGCAGCCCTGGCGGAAGCAGCCCGCAGTGCTGGGTTGGAATTCTAGGGTGAAGGAGGGAGACCAAACTTGCAAAAACATGACCAACCGAAACGTAGGCGGGAACGCCGGGAAGAGGCGGCCCCGAGTGAATTCCAAGAAAAAGTAGTTGCTATCAACCGAGTGGCCAAGGTGGTCAAGGGTGGCCGGCGGTTTAACTTTAGTGCCCTGGTAGTAGTGGGTAATGGCAAGGGCAAGGTGGGTGTAGGCCTAGGCAAGGCAGCAGAAGTACCGGAAGCAATCAGAAAAGGTGTCGAAGACGCTAAGAAAAACCTGATCACGGTACCGCTACATGGCACCACGCTGCCCCATGAGGTTGTGGGTCAATTTGGTGCCGGGCGAGTGTTGCTCAAGCCGGCTGTTCCTGGCACAGGAGTAATTGCTGGTGGTGCTGTGCGAGCGATTCTAGAATTGGCAGGAGTAAAAGATGTCCTGACCAAATCACTTGGATCTAGTAATCCTAACAACGTAGCACGGGCTACCATGGAGGGCCTATTAGCGCTCAAGTCTCCCCACGAAGTTGCCCGCCTGCGGGGCCTTTCTGTAGAGGAGCTTATCGGCTGAGGAGGTAGTAAGATGGCCAAGGTTAAAATAACCCTGGTACGGAGCACCATCGGCCGTCCGGCCGATCAGCGAGCGACGGTAAAAGCTTTGGGTCTGCATCGGCTCCACCAGAGTGTGGTTCACGAGCTGACGCCGGCCATTCAGGGTATGATTACTAAAGTTCAGCATTTAGTTCAAGTACAAGAAGTGTAGGCGAGGAGGTGTAGCCATGGATTTGTCTACACTGTCACCGGTTCCCGGTTCCAAACGTAGTAAACGACGGGTAGGGCGCGGTATCGGCTCGGGGTTAGGTAAAACATCTGGACGAGGCCATAAAGGACAAAAGGCTCGTTCGGGTGGAGTAAAGGCGCCGGGTTTCGAAGGTGGCCAAAAACCATTGCATTTGCGCCTACCAAAGCGCGGTTTTTATAACCCCTTCCGCGTGGAATATCAAGTAGTGAACCTAGGCACGTTGGAGGAGCGCTTTGACGTTGAGACCGAAGTTACACCGGAAAGCCTTTGGCAGGCAGGTATCATAAAACAGGCGGACGGTAGGGTTAAGGTGTTGGCCAAGGGAGACTTGACCAAGCCCCTCACTGTACGTGCACATGCTTTCAGCAAGGCTGCAACCGAGAAAATTGCTATGGCTGGCGGAAAGGCTGAGGTGATCTAGGTGCTAGAAGCACTCAGGAATGCCTGGAAGATACCCGAGCTCAGGCGACGGATTACCTTTACTTGCCTTATGTTTTTGGTTTTCCGGATTGGCAGCCATATACCGGTACCTGGCATCGATCCGCGGGTGCTGCAGGATGTTTTCAACCAAGGCAACCTGTTGGGTTTCTTAGATTTGTTCTCTGGCGGTGCCTTAAAACGGGTGTCTATATTCGCCCTGAGTGTAACGCCATATATTACATCATCCATTGTTATTCAACTTCTAACTATTGTTATTCCCAGCTGGGAAGAAATGGCAAAAGAAGGCGAAGAAGGCCGCAAGAAATTGGCCCAATATACCAGATATGCTACAGTTATCCTAGCCCTTATTCAGGCTCTGGGCATGGTGGCGTGGATGAAGAGTGCTATAATCAACCCCAATTGGGTTACGTATACAGTTATCGTGTTGGCCTTAACAGCAGGTACGGCCTTTCTTATGTGGTTAGGCGAAGAAATTACCGACAAGGGTATCGGTAACGGAATTTCCTTGATCATTTTTGCTGGTATTGTGTCGCGCTTGCCGGTAGGAATAGTCCAGGTGATAAGCTACCTTAAAGTGGGTGCCATTAGTATTATCAATGTAATCTTATTGCTCTTGGCATCTTTGGCTATCGTAGTGGCTGTGATTTACGTACAAGAAGGCGAGCGCCGTATCAGTGTGCAGTATTCCAAACGGGTAGTGGGACGGCGGGTTTATGGAGGCCAAAGCACTCATATTCCGCTGAAGGTGAACCAGGCAGGGGTTATTCCTATAATTTTTGCTAGTTCAGTGCTTTTGTTCCCAGCTACAATAGCTCAATTCGTTAGCCACCCTTGGGCCCAGGCAGTAGCTAGAGTACTGCAGGTGGGGACACCGCTGTATACCATATTGTATTTTGGCTTATCTATATTCTTCACTTTCTTTTATACCGCTATCACATTTAACCCAGTAGAAGTGTCCAAAAACATGCAGAAATACGGCGGATTTATTCCTGGCATTCGCCCAGGGCGGCCGACGTCTGATTATATCAGCCGGGTGCTGTATCGCATTACCGTGGTAGGAGCGCTATTTATTGCCTTGGTGGCAGTGCTGCCTATGTTCATGGGTAAGATTACTGGAGCAGAGGGCCTTTCCTTTGGCGGTACCGGAGTGCTGATTGTGGTAGGTGTAGCGCTGGAGACTATGAAGCAGATCGAAGCGCATATGCTCATGCGGCACTACGAAGGATTTCTGAAAAAATAATACAACCGCTATAAGGCGGCTAGCCAAGGGGGCGAGGTTATGCAATTGGTATTGCTCGGTGCGCCCGGAGCTGGCAAGGGTACCCAGGGAGAGTTTCTGGAGAAGGAATTTTCCCTGGTACGAATTGCCACCGGGGATCTGCTCCGCGCGGCGATGGCTGAGGGCACCGAGCTGGGGCACCAGGCTAAAGCTTATGTGTCCCGAGGTGAGCTGGTACCAGATGAGCTAGTAACAGAGTTGGTCAAAGATCGTCTTCAGGCACCGGATACAACCCAAGGGTTTATCTTAGACGGTTTTCCCCGGAATGTAGCTCAAGCTCAAAGTTTAGAGGATTTTCTATCGGCGAGTGGGCGGGGAACAGTTACTGCGCTGTATCTAGAAGTAGACCAAGAGGCGCTTTTAAAACGGCTTACTGGACGGCGGGTGTGCCCTAAGTGTAAAGCCTCATTTCATCTGACTAACCGGCCACCAAAACAAGAAGGTAAGTGCGATGCATGCGGCAGCCAGTTGGTGCAGCGGCCGGATGATACCGAGCAGGTAATCAGGCACCGACTGGAAGTATATCGGCGGGAGACAGAACCGGTGCTCGACTTTTATGCGGCTAGAGGGCAGCTAAAACGAGTGGATGGAAACGGCGATTTGGACGAGATTTTTAGCCGCATCTTGAAAGTCTTAGGAGCGGCTAAGCGATGATTATCCTCAAATCTTTGCAGCAGATTGATTGTATGCGGGCAGCAGGACGGCTGACGGCCTTGACCATAGAAGAGATCAAGAAAGCCATTCGTCCTGGTATTACAACAGGCGAGCTAGATGCTTTAGCTGAGGATTTCATCATAAAACATGGCGGTATACCTACTTTTAAAGGCTATCAGGGGTTTCCGGGCAGTATCTGTGCTTCCATCAATGATGAGGTGGTCCATGGTATCCCGGGACTAAGAGAGGTAAAAACTGGAGATATTATTAGTATTGATATTGGTGTTACTTATGATGGATATGTAGGGGATAGTGCCTTTACCGCAGCGGTGGGAGAAGTGAGTGATGAGGCTTTGCATCTCCTTCGCGTTACAGAAGAAGCGCTGCATAAAGGGATTGCTCAAGCGGTAGTGGGCGGACGCTTGTCCGATATTGGCCATGCGATAGAGTGCCACGTAAAAAGTGCTGGCTGTTCAGTGGTTCGAGATTATGTGGGCCACGGCATTGGTGCCAGAATGCATGAAGATCCACCGGTGCCCAACTATGGATCCGCTGGGCGCGGACCTCGGCTGATGGCGGGAATGACCTTAGCTATTGAGCCTATGGTGAACCTGGGCTCTCACGAAGTGCGGGTTATGCCTAACGGCTGGACAGTAGTTACGGTGGATGGCAGTTTGTCAGCGCATTTTGAACACACCATTGCCATTACCGCCGATGGCCCCGAGATCCTTACCCGGGCCTGAGGAGGAAGCGGCATGCCAGCGGATATTGAACTTGGCCAATTAGTTTGCTCCCAGGCTGGTCGGGATCAAGGTCGTTATTATTTGGTTGTAGGCTATCTTGATGACCGACGAGTAAAAGTAGCGGATGGATACCATCGTCCGGTTACACGACCGAAGGCGAAGAATATTGCTCACCTCAAATGCAGCGGCCATGTGGTGCTCGAAGTAAAGCAACGGCTATTAAATGGTGAGCCGCTTACAGATGAAATAGTTCGGGCAGCGTTAGACAAATTCTGTCATGATCTGTCGCGGAAGGAGGGCGATTGATGGCAAGAGATAAAAGTGATTGCATAGAAGTCGATGGCGTAGTCATCGAACCGCTTCCCAACGCTATGTTTCGGGTCGAGCTGGAAAACGGTCATCGTGTGTTAGCCCATGTGTCCGGCAAAATTAGGATGAACTTTATTCGCATCCTTCCCGGCGATCGTGTGCGGGTTCAGCTGTCGCTTTATGATCTTAGCCGGGGGAGGATTACGTACCGGTATAAATAGAGCGCACATGTTGCCGTATGGTCCCAGCTGGGGCCTGGCAAGGAGGGTTGAAATAAACAATGAAAGTAAGACCTTCAGTAAAACCTATCTGCGAAAAGTGCAAAGTCATTAAACGCAAGGGGCGTGTAATGGTGATTTGCGAAAATCCCAAGCACAAGCAGCGTCAAGGCTAGGGTGCTGTACAAGGAGGTGTAATTTATGGCGCGTATTGCCGGGGTGGATTTACCACGGGATAAGCGAATAGAAGTAGCCTTAACCTATATTTATGGGATCGGTGCAAGTTCGGCACAAAAGATTTTGGCTAAGACTAATATCGACCCCAATACCCGCGTGCGGGATCTGACCGAAGAAGAGGCATCGCGGCTCAGGGAAGAGATAGACAAGAACTACCAGGTGGAAGGCGATTTGAGACGAGAGGTAGCTCTCAATATTAAACGCCTGACGGAGATTGGAACTTACCGCGGTCTGCGCCATCGTCGGGGGTTACCGGTACGGGGACAACGGACCCGGACTAATGCCCGTACGAGAAAAGGACCTAAGAAGACTGTAGGAGTGCGCAGAAAGTAAGCAGGGTAAAGGAGGGATACTAAACATGGCCAAACGCGTACAGGGGCGCGTGAAAAGACGGGAAAGAAAGAACGTAGATCGGGGAATGGCCCATATTCATTCTACGTTTAATAATACCATTGTTACTATTACTGACATGGCAGGCAATGCTATCTGTTGGGCCAGCTCAGGGGGCCAAGGCTTTAAGGGGTCGAGGAAAAGTACACCCTTTGCCGCTCAGATGGCAGCAGAGAAGGCAGCCAAGATTGCTATGGAACATGGTATGCGGGAGATCGAGGTTGCGGTGAAAGGCCCTGGAGCCGGCCGCGAGGCAGCTATTCGAGCTCTACAGGCTGCTGGTTTGGAAGTAAGTCTCATTAAAGACGTGACCCCTATTCCTCATAACGGTTGCCGGCCGCCTAAACGGCGTCGGGTGTAAGATTGGAGGTGTAAGGCGCAAATGGCAAGGTATACAGGCGCTGTTTGCCGGCAGTGCCGTCGCGAAGGAATCAAATTGTTTCTAAAGGGCGACCGGTGCTATACTGGTAAGTGCGCTATTGATAGGCGTGGTTATGCTCCGGGACAACATGGACAGCGGCGGAAGAAAATATCGGAGTATGGTATTCAGCTGCGGGAAAAGCAAAAAGCACGGCGAATCTATGGTGTATTAGAACGGCAATTTGCCCGTTACTATGATATTGCTAGTCGTTCTAAAGGGGTTACCGGTGAGACCTTATTGGTTTTATTAGAGAGCCGCTTAGACAATGTTGTCTATCGGTTGGGGTTTGCTCGTTCTCGGGCCGAAGCGCGGCAATTGGTCAGGCATGGCCATTTTGCTGTTAATGGCCGCAAGGTGAGCATACCATCCTTTAGATTGCGTGCTGGTGATATCGTTAGTGTAAGAGAAGGAAGCCGGTCCCTGCCGCTATTTCAAGAATTAGCTGAAGTAGCCGCAGCTCGCACCGTGCCAGCATGGCTAGAGGCAGTGCCAGCTGAGCTAAAAGGTACCGTAATAAGGCTTCCCGAACGCGAGGAGATCGACGTGCCGGTGCAGGAACACCTAATTGTCGAGCTATATTCCAAATAATGAACCTTGGTTGGCTTGCCCTCGCTGATAATATTTACCGTAATAAGGAGGGTTAAGGTTCATGATTGAGATTGAAAAGCCGAGGATCGAAATCGCTGAACTAAGCGAAGATGATATGTATGGTCGCTTTGTAGTGGAACCTTTGGAGCGGGGTTACGGTACCACACTAGGTAATTCCCTGCGCCGGGTGCTCTTATCTTCTATTCCTGGGGCAGCGGTAACCTCGGTCAAAATCCAAGGTGTCCTGCACGAATTGTCGACGATTCCCAATGTGGTGGAGGATGTACCGGAGATAGTTCTTAATCTCAAGGAGCTGTCGCTCAAACTTCATAGCGATGGTCCCAAGGTAATGCGGCTCGAGGCAAAAACGAGCGGTGAAGTTAAGGCCGGAGATATCATAACCGACCCTGATATTGAGATTCTAAACCCCGAGCAGCATATCGCCACGTTGGACGACAACGCTGAGCTAGTCATGGAAATTATTGTGGACAAGGGACGCGGTTATCGTTCTGCGGACCGAAATAAAAAACCAGACGATCCGATCGGCCTTATTCCTGTAGACTCTATCTTTTCGCCGGTGCGAAAAGTGAACTTCCTGGTGGAGGACACACGGGTAGGACAGCGGACCGACTATGATAAATTAACACTAGAAGTATGGACTAACGGGACTATATGCCCCGACGATGCCGTGAGCCTAGCTGCCCGTATTCTTACCGAACACCTGGCCCTCTTTACCGACCTAACTGAAACGGGTAAGGATATGGAGATTATGGTGGAGCGTGAAGAGGAAGAAGAAGGCAGCGCACTGGACATGACCATCGAAGAATTGGATCTGTCAGTACGTTCCTATAACTGCCTCAAGCGAGCAGGAATTAATACGGTACAACAGTTAGTGCAAAAAACGGAAGAAGATATGATGAAAGTGCGCAATCTTGGACGCAAATCCTTAGAGGAAGTGCAAAATAAGCTGGCTTCCTTAGGACTCAGCTTGCGTCCAAAAGATGAGTAATACGGGGCTCGGGTACTTGGCAGTAAGGTAGTGACCTACTGCTGGGCCTGGGGCCTCCTCTGAAGGAGGTAACAGCCATGGGCTACCGCAAGCTAGGACGCCTAAAAGGCCATCGCCAGGCTATGCTGAAAAATGCGCTGGTCTCGTTTTTTCGCTACGAGCGTATAGAGACCACAGAGGCGAAAGCTAAGGAGCTAAGGCGCCTGGCAGAAAGATTGATAACATTGGCTAAACGCGGTGATCTCCATGCCCGCCGACAGGCAGCAGTATTGCTGCCGGACCAAGAGGTGCTGAAGAAACTATTTGATCAAGTAGGACCGCGTTATGCCGACCGCACAGGCGGTTATACACGGATTTATAAGCTCGGGCCGCGCCAGGGTGACGCAGCTCCCATGGCCATCTTGGAGCTGGCTTAAACGAGGGTAGGGATCTGCCTTGCCGGGCGTACGATCCCTGCTTTTTTTAAGCGGGTGGTAATAATGGCAGCAATGTTCCAATTGGAACAGGTATCCCACCTTTATAATGGCGGTGATACCGAACAAAAAATAGCCCTTAAAGATGTTAATCTAGCGATTGCACCAGGAGAATTTGTGGCGGTTATTGGTCATAATGGTTCCGGTAAATCCACATTGGCTAAACACTTAAATGCCCTTCTTCTTCCTACCGAGGGGCAGGTGTTAGTCAAAGGAATGGATACCAAAGATCCCGAACAGCTATGGTCTATTCGCCAGACAGCTGGTATGGTATTTCAGAACCCAGACAACCAAATAGTGGCTACAGCGGTAGAAGAAGACGTAGCCTTTGGACCAGAAAACTTGGGCGTGCCACCGGCAGATATTCGTCGCCGGGTTGAGGCTGCCCTAAAGGCTGTTGATATGTGGGAATTTCGTCAAGCGGCTCCACATCTGCTGTCCGGCGGGCAAAAGCAGCGTATTGCCATTGCTGGGGTACTAGCCATGCATCCGGAAGCCCTAATCTTGGACGAACCCACCGCCATGCTCGATCCTTCTGGCCGCCGCGAAGTAATGGATACTGTGGTGCGTCTTAACCGCGAGGAAGGTATTACCGTGGTGCATATAACCCACTTTATGGAAGAGGCTGTGCTGGCCTCAAGAGTCATCGTTATGAACGATGGCCAGATAGTTTTAGATGGGGTGCCAGAAGAAGTATTTTCCCATGTAACCGAGCTCAAAGCTTTGGGTTTGGACGTGCCACAGGTAACCGAGCTGGCTCTAAGGTTATCCGAGCATAATGTCAAGCTTCCTCCTGGTATCTTGACAGTGGAAAGGATGGTGACCGAGCTGTGTCAATTGAAGTCCAAAATGTAACCTTCACTTACCAGCCCGGCACTCCCTTTGCCACCACCGTGCTCAAAGATATTAGCATTACCATTGACGACGGTGAATTCGTTGGTTTGATTGGTCACACCGGTTCAGGAAAATCGACTCTAATTCAGCACTTAAATGGCCTTCTCACACCTACAGCAGGGCGGGTGCTGGTGGATGGTGTAGATACCAAGGAAAAGTCCACCAAGAGACTCATTCGCCGTAAGGTAGGGCTGGTGTTTCAGTACCCTGAACACCAATTGTTTGAAGAGACTGTAGCCAAGGATGTAGCCTTTGGCCCGCGGAATCTAGGCCTTAGCGAAGATGAGATCGAAGAGCGGGTCGAGGAAGCTTTAATTACCGTGGGATTATCGCCAGAAACGTATAGTCAGCGTTCCCCATTTGACCTCTCTGGTGGGGAAATGAGGCGGGTGGCTATTGCTGGGGTACTGGCCATGCGACCCAGCTACCTGGTGTTGGATGAGCCTACAGCTGGTCTGGATCCGCGCGGCCGGGACGAAATTTTAGGACAAATCAGCGATTTGCAGAAGAAGCAAAATTTAACTGTAGTGCTGGTCTCTCATAGTATGGAGGATGTGGCCCGTTTAGTAGACCGCTTAATTATTATGTACCAGGGGCAGGTGGCAGCTTGTGGCCAGCCACGGGAACTGTTTCAGCGAGCCGAAGAGTTAAAAAAGTTAGGGCTAGGTGTTCCACAGATTACAGACTTTATGCGCTGCTTGCATGAAATAGCCCCCGAGGTACGAACTGATATTTTAACTGTGGAAGAAGCGGTGCCAGAGATTCTAGCCTTTTTAGGGAGGCGAGTCTATGCTTAAAGATATTACCCTTGGCCAATATGTACCAGGGGACTCACTCCTGCATCGCTTGGATCCACGAACAAAGATTATAGGTTCCATGCTCTACATTATTGCCCTATTTCTCCTGAAGAGCTGGGTTGGTTACGTTAGTATTACCGTTTTTAGTATTGCCCTAGTTATACTATCGGCCCTACCCTGGCGCTACGTTTTACGGGGTATTCGTCCGATATTTTATATTGTACTTTTTACCCTGGTGCTAAATTTCTTTCTTACTCCAGGAGAAGTGGTATGGCAGCTGGGGCCACTTAAGGTCACAGCAGAAGGTATTGAACTGGGTATATTTATGGGCTGGCGGTTGTTGCTACTGGTGTTAACCACATCTTTGTTAACCCTCACAAGTTCACCCATTGCCCTAACCGATGGCATAGAATATTTACTGCGGCCGTTTAAAAAAATAGGAGTGCCAGCTCACGAGCTGGCCATGATGATGACTATTGCACTACGGTTTATCCCGACACTGCTTGAAGAAACAGATAAAATAATGAAGGCCCAGATGGCTCGCGGGGCCGATTTTGAGACTGGTAACATAGTACAGCGGGCCCGCGGCATGATTCCTCTCTTAGTACCGCTTTTCGTAAGCGCTTTTCGGCGTGCTGATGAATTGGCCACGGCTATGGAAGCTCGCTGCTATCGTGGCGGTGAAGGGCGCACACGACTAAGAGAATTACAGTTTGCTGGGCGCGATTGGGTTGCAATGGCAGTTAGTATTTTTGTGCTGGCTTTTTCTATCCTCGATCGCATTCTTAGCTAAGAGGTGATGCTAGTGCGCAATATTAAGCTTACGTTGGCTTATGACGGCACCAGCTTTGCTGGGTTTCAGGTGCAGCCTAATGCCCGCACTGTACAGGGAGAATTAATGAGCGCACTGGCTACTGTCTTGGGTGAAAAGGTTCATATGATTGGTGCTGGACGGACCGATACCGGGGTACATGCTCGAGGGCAGGTGGTAAGTTTCAAAACTAACGGGTCTATTCCCACCGACCGTCTGCCGATGGCACTCAACTCGATATTACCTGCAGCCATAGTTGTTTGGCAGGCAGAAAATGTACCTCTTAACTTTCATGCTCGCTACGATGCTACAGAAAAGACATACCGCTACCTAATACATCTAGGGAGAGTTCCATCTCCCTTTATAAAAGATTATAGCTGGCACACTTCGCGAGAGCTTAACGTCCCAGCTATGCAACAAGCAGCAGCTAAATTGGTAGGACGCCATGATTTTTCGGCTTTTTGTGCTGCTGGATCAGCCGTTAGGAGCAAAGTTCGTACCATACGGCATCTTAATGTAGAGGCTGTCGAGGATTTAGTTCTGGTGGAAACGGCAGCTGATGGTTTCCTCTACAAAATGGTTAGAAGTATAGTAGGGACGCTAGTTGAAGTAGGGCGGGGGGCTCTTACCGCCGAAGAAGTACAAGATATTTTGCTAACCGGCGACCGATCAAGGGTAGGGCCTACCGCTCCACCCCAGGGATTGATTTTGTGGCACGTATCTTATGGCCCAGAAGCTACCCTTGAGCAAACGCCCGGCAGCATTGGCTTGACACTGCCTTGGGGCTATGTTAAAATTTCGCTGTGAGTCTTTAACCGCCTCGAGCCCCGGCGGGAGGAGCCTCAGCGGATTTCTCCAGTGGGAGGAAAGAAAAGTGAAAAGTTATTTGGCTAAACCGGCCGAAGTAAAGCGCAAATGGTATATCATAGACGCCGCTGACAAACCTCTAGGCCGAGTGGCAGCAGCAGCGGCACATATTTTACGTGGTAAGCATAAACCAACATATACCCCGTATGTAGATACAGGGGATCATGTTATCATCATCAATGCTGAAAAAGTAGTTCTTACCGGTAACAAACCGCAACAAAAAGAGTGGATTCGTTATACTGGCTATCCCAGTGGACTGAAACGGACTAAGTATGCCGATCTCTTGGCTACACGGCCCGAGTTGGCTATGGAAATGGCTGTTAAAGGCATGTTGCCCCATAACCGGTTAGGCCGGGCCATGGCTAAGAAACTGAAAGTATATCGTGGTACGAATCATCCTCACCAGGCCCAAAAGCCCGAAGTTTGGCCTGGCGAGATAAAGTAAGCCCAGGGGAAAGGAGGAGAAAGACGAATGGCAAATGTTACTTACTATGGTACCGGGCGGCGCAAGACGGCTGTGGCTAGGGTTAGACTAGTTCCCGGCAGTGGTCGTTTTGTGGTTAATGGCCGGCCAGCCGAAGAGTACTTTCCCCTGCGGAGCCTGCAGACCATAATCGAGCAGCCCCTCAGGGTTACTAATAATATGGGTAAATTCGATGTGCTGGCTAAAGTAGAAGGCGGCGGAATCAACGGACAGGCGGGTGCCGTGCGGCACGGTTTATCTCGTGCCTTACTCAAAGTGGACCAGGTGTTCCGGCCCAGCCTGAAAAAAGAAGGCCTCCTTACCCGTGACCCGCGCATGAAAGAGCGCAAGAAATATGGTCTCAAAAAAGCCCGCCGGGCACCGCAATTCTCCAAGCGTTAATAAGGCAAGAACAAAACCTCAGCCGTTGTTACAACTGCTGAGGTTTTCTTTCTCTGTCCTTGCTTTCTCAATCTCCGCCAACTTTTCATATGCTTTAATTATCATTGCTTCTACCTTTTTTCTACCTCCTTATACACCTAAGGGTGATAGATACCATCAAACATGCATTACCAAGTGACTATATCCGGCTAATATGTGATACAATATAAGTACTATGTGATAACGGGGGGGATACCCCATGATAAAGACATTGGTACAACATGGTAATAGTGCTGCGTTAATCATTGATAAACCAATTCTAGAATTGCTTGGAGTTAATTTGGAGACTCCGCTTAAAATTACTACTGACGGCAAGAGCCTTGTTATTTCACTGCTACCAAGCACTAATTATGAGGCCGGATTCGAGGCGGCTATGCAACACATTAATAACAAGCATGCGCAAGTTCTAAGAAAACTGGCGGAGTAGACCATAAAAACTACACTAATGACAATAAGGCTTCAGCATAAGGCTTGACACCGGCGAGTGTCAGGCCTTATGCAATTGTGACGCTTTATGCCTTAGTTCTAAGGCAAAGGGGGAACCCAGTATACCTTCCGCATATAGGGGTCTTTATCCAGAATCCCTAATATATGCACTTCATAAGCTCCAGAGCCGTCAAATCGAGGTACGCCGTTTACTATGGAAACAGAAGTAGATACAAACGCATCATGAGTGATCGCCTGATTGGGGAGCAACTCTTGGTTCTCATTGAGGGAATATCCTCCGGGCCATCCTAACTGCCGCAGGATTACTTCTTCTTCTGTTAGAGCGGGGTGCCCTTCGGTGACTATATACCAAAGTTTGTCTTTGGGGATAGTGGCCTCGGATGTGTTCTTGATAACGTAGGGGATTCGGGCAAATTCTCCGTCCCTATCTTTGTCCGGTTCATACCTGATGTCGGTGATGGTGACCGGCGGCTTTACCAATTGGCTGCCTTTCTTAACGTAAGTGATAGTCCGTGTATCATCATCCCAGGTGATGTTATCGCCGGTGGCGGTGGCTAAGTCCCGCAGAGGCACGAAATAGCTGCCTTTCATCAATAGCAGAGGCAAGTCCATTTGCTTACCATCCTTGGTTATTTTCTGGGTGGCTTTGTTCAAAATCATTTTATCATCGTCATTGTAAATGATAATATTATTGTCCTTGGCTTTCCAGTCGATTTGATACCCTAATATGTGGAAGGTCAGCCGCAGTGGCAGATAAGCCTTTCCATTCTTTATAAAGGGCCGCTGGGACATGAGTGGGAAGATATACCGGGGAACGTTTTCTACTACCCGGATTTGCCCATCCATAAAATCGGTTAAAATAGGTCCTACATACAGCAACTTTATGTTATCGTAATTTATGTCCCCGGCAGCCCAAGCAGGCTGTGAACTTAACACCGTGCAACAGATGAGGAGTAGTGCTATTGGTAATTTTTTCATTATGTTATTCTGTTCCGCCTTTCGCTTTTATCGGTAGTCTATATCCACGGCTTCTTCATAATCAGCGTGAATCGTGTTTACTTCTACAACAGGAGGGTCCTTAGGATATAAAGTTTTTTCAGATGTTAATCCCGACTTCCATAATTTCATTTCTT
>JAAYWY010000091.1 GCA_012516165.1 Bacillota bacterium | reverse complement strand
CAGCCACTATCATTAAACAATTCCAAAATACGGCCGTCGGTACCATAGCCTATAGCTCTTAAGAAAGCTGTTACTGGAATTTTACGGGTTCGGTCTACCCGCACACTAATAACATCAGTAGCATCAAGCTCGAATTCCAACCATGCTCCTCGATTCGGCATAATGGTAGCTTCATAAAGCTCCTTGCCCGCCTCTTCGCTATAGGAAAAGTATACCCCCGGCGAACGCACTAACTGGCTTACCACCACACGCTCAGCACCGTTGATAATAAAAGTGCCTTTGTCGGTCATTAATGGGAAATCACCCATGAAGACCTCTTGTTCTTTAACTTCCCCGGTTTCCTTATTGTGCAAGCGAACCTTTGCTTTAAGCGGAGCCGCATAAGTTACATCCCGCTCCTTGCACTCTTCTACCGAGTACTTGGGCTCACCTAAACTATAAGTAACAAATTCCAAAATAAGATTGCCAGTAAAATCTAGGATGGGCGAGATTTCATCAAATGTCTCTTTTAGCCCCTTTTCCAAAAACCACTGATAAGAACTACGCTGAATCTCAATTAAATTAGGTAGGTCAAGCACGTCCACTAACTTAGCGAAACTATACCTTTGTTTTGCATGACCCCGAACAGGATGCAGCAAGTTAACTTCACCCCTCGGCAAGCTATTGGCGATCAGCCGCAATACTGAAAAGCAAGGCGGCTTCAATGGGCGCAACCTCGCTTAAGATAAAAAGAGCCACTTCGTATTATTCCCGTTTTTTCCAAAGGGTATTCCTCTCGTCCAAAAAAGGCAAGAACTACCCCTGATCGCATTGAATTATGTTATCACAACTATCAATCGTCGTCAATAGGCAAAACAGTGTGGCAACACAATCCTCGGATTTGGAGTTTACGGGGGACCCAATTGTATTCTCGAGATATTGTGGTATACTAGAACTAACTATGTAACTAGTAATTGGTGTCATTTAAGAAAGGGGGATTTTGATGCCCGTTAAAATTAATGATCGGGTAACGTGGGTAGGAAAAATTGATTGGGAGCTCAAAAAATTTCATGGCAACGAATACTCCGTCCATAAAGGTTCCTCATACAATGCGTATTTAATAAGGGATGAAAAGACTGTCCTGATCGATACCGTCTGGCAGCCATATGCTAAGGAATTTGTAAGCAACCTAAAGAAAGTAATTGATCTGAAAGAAATTGACTATATTGTGGCCAATCATGCCGAAATAGATCACAGCGGAGCTTTGCCGGAGCTTATGCGGGAAATTCCTGATACACCTATTTACTGTAGTACCAATGCTATTAAGTCCCTACGAGGACATTATCATCAAGATTGGAATTTTGTTGAGGTGAAAACAGGAGATAGCTTAGATATCGGTCAAAACAAACTAATGTTTATTGAGGCCCGGATGCTGCACTGGCCGGACACCATGTTTACCTACATGGCCGGGGATAATATTCTCTTTAGCAATGATGCTTTTGGTCAGCATTACGCTTCGGAATACATGTACAACGATCTGGTGGACCAAAGCGAACTGTTTGCAGAAGCCATCAAATACTACGCCAATATTCTCAATCCATTTAGTGTGCTAGTTAAAAAGAAAATCGACGAAGTGCTGGCTATGAATGTGCCTATAAGCATGATCTGCCCTAGCCATGGGATTATTTGGCGCCAAGATCCTCTTCAGATAGTCCGTCAATATGAAAAATGGTCCCAAGCATACCAAGAAGACCAGATAACTATCATCTATGATACCATGTGGAATGGTACCAGGCGAATGGCTGAGGCCATTGCTAACGGTATAAAAGAAGTCGACGGAAAAACTAATTTGAAATTGTATAATGCTGCCAAAACCGACAAAAACGACCTGCTCACAGAGATATTTAAATCCAAAGCTATCTTAGTTGGATCACCCACTATTAACCGTAGCTTCTTATCTTCACTGGCTGCTTTACTTGATATGGCTAAAGGTCTAGCTTTCAAGCAAAAGAAAGCGGCTGCTTTCGGTACTTACGGATGGAGTGGCGAATCGGTAAAACTGCTCACCCAGCAGCTTGAAGACGCGGGTTTTGAAATTGTTCTCGATGGTATCAGAGAACTTTGGAATCCCGACGATGCAGCTCTAGATAGGTGCCGAGAGTTTGGTCAGCAGTTTGTTAGCCATCTATAGGTAAAATTATGGCTGAAAAACGCGTAGCAATAATTGGCGGTGGCGCAGCCGGACTAATGGCAGCCTTGGTTGCCCGCCGCTTTGGTGCCCAAGTTACATTACTGGAAAAAAATCCCCGCGTGGGGAAAAAGCTGCTGGCTACCGGTAACGGTCGCTGCAATTTTACTAATATGGATTTAGACCTGGGCCATTTTCATGGAACTAGACCACCATTTGCCCAAGGTGCCCTCAGCCAGTTAACTGGGGCCCAAACCCTAGCTTTTTTTCGGGACCTAGGGATAGAACCAAGAGAGGAAGAAGCCGGAAAAATATTCCCAGCGTCGGGACAAGCCTCTAGTGTGTTGGATGTCCTCCGTTATCAGGTGGAACACGAAGGGGTAGAGGTGGTTTGTGATGCTACAGCCAAGTCGCTGATAAAAAATGGTGACGAATTCACCATTCACACCAGCGCTGGTACTTTCAACGCTCAGGCGGTAGTAATAGCCACTGGTGGTAAAGCCGGTCCCCAATTTGGCTCTACCGGCGATGGTTACAACCTGGCTATTTCCTTTGGCCACCGACTAGTGGAACCCTTCCCTGCTCTGGTACAGCTGCGCCTTAAGGCCCCCTTTTTGAAGGGCATAGCCGGCGTAAAGTTCGTCGGCCAAGCCAGTATCCACCAAGGGCATCTGCTTATTAACCAAGCCGAGGGTGAGATTCTCTTTACTAATTACGGTATTTCCGGACCACCCATTCTCGCTTTAAGTCGTACAGCAGGAGAAATCCAAGCTCAGCATAAAGAAGCCCTTCTTAAAGTCAGCTTGTTACCCAATCAGCAAACAACTGATGTGGCGCAGTATTTAGAACGACGGTTTCGCGAGCAAGGTACTAAGACCGCCGAGTTTAGTCTGGTTGGTTTTATAAACAAACGTCTCATACCTGTGCTTTTGAAAGAAGCCAACATTGAACTAAAAGAAAAAGCTGCCCGCATAAATACTATACAAACGGCAGCGCTGGCTAAGCTCCTCACCGCTTGGACCTTTACTATAACCGGTACTAACGGCTGGACCGCTGCCCAGGTGACCGCTGGTGGTCTAGATGTGCGGGATATAGACAGCCAAACGCTTGGTTCGCGTCTAGTCCCGGGACTATATTTCGCTGGGGAAATCATCGATATTGACGGTGACTGCGGCGGTTATAATTTGCAGTGGGCTTGGTCGTCCGGCTTTACTGCCGGTTTGTCGGCTGCTCTTTATGCCACTTAAAACTAGCTCCCTTAGGGGCTAGTTTTTGCTTAATTGTTCCCACATTATATCCAGCTTTTCGCGACTAGCTAATAGGGTTTCCACCACTTCCTTGTCCAGAGCACGGTCTGCAACTTTCTCCTGAAAAATCTTTTCAATCGCTGGCCACTGCATGCCAAGACGATAGGGACGATCTTCACGTAGAGCTGTAAATACATCAGCTGCAGCCACAATTCGCGCACCCAAAGACAACTCGGCTTCAACTTTTTGAAATGGATAACCGTTACCATCCAATCGCTCATGATGAAAAGCTGCCCACTGGGCTAGTGGCAAATCCTTTGTTACCGGTTTCAGCAACCAATATGTATAGTATGTATGTTGCTTAATAAAATTGAATTCGTTGGCTGTTAGTGGGCCATTTTTATCCAAGATCGCCTCTGGTATTGTTACTTTGCCTAAATCATGGAGTAAGGCTGCTGCTTCTAATAATTCACACTGTTCATTGTTGAATCCTAACTCCTGCCCTAGGATAACAGCGCTTGACGCCACACCCTTTGAATGCCGATAGGTAAAAGGACTCTTAGCATCTACTACGCGGGCAAAGAGCCGAGCCAGATCCACTAAGCTAACTTCACCTAATCCAATATTTGCTGGCAATGCATCCATTAGCCTTTCTCCTAGCCAAGGTGACACCAGGTCTAGCCATAAGCTGTCTCGCTGCATAATATTGTGTACAAGTTCCACCAAGTTAGGGTCAAATTCTGTACCAGCTTTGGTTTTCACCTCATGCATAATCCTATCGCGCTGCTGTAGTATAGGTACATTATTCTGGATAAGTACGTCAATTCTATCTACAAGATGAATAATACGCCCGGCCAAGGGGATACGGTCTTTTACAAACCCAGAAGGGTTGCCACCCATCCAACGATCATGGTGTACTAAAATTTCGTCGGCACTCATATCTAAAGTTGGAATGTTGTGGGCAAATTCATAACCTTTTCTACAATGTGCCCAGCGAGGACCATCATTAACCTCAAATTCTAACAGCATGTTTTTTTCTTTCCAGGTAGTGGCCCCGGCATCATGAATGATAGCAGTTTTGAACAGTTGCCACAGCTCTGGTTCACTAAGTCCAAGTGCCCGCCCTAAAGCTTGTGACAAATACGCTACTCGCTTATGGTGATCTAAGAGTCCTGTATAGGTAAAATCTAAGCTTCGAGAAACACTGAGTAAAAATCTTACGGAATCGATTTTAATCATGACCAGGCCCCCATGGTGGTAGTATTACCAAAAAATGCCTGACGAAAAATGCTGCTCGGGATTCCCCGGGCAGCATCCGATGATTGGTCCCTTAGTAATTCTCGGCCAGTGGTTCATAGAACGACCGCGGGTGAGCGCAGGCTGGGCACACTTCTGGTGGTTCTGTGCCTTCGTGAATATAACCACAATTACGGCAGTGCCATTTAATAGGAACATCCCGTTTAAACACGGTCCCATCTTGGACGCGCTCCAGTAATTGGCGAAACCGCTGTTCGTGGGCCTCTTCCACCTCTGCCACTTCGTCCATGAGTCGAGCAATTTCGTCAAAGCCTTCCTCGCGGGCTACCTGGGCAAAGTTTTTGTACATTTGCGTCCACTCGTAGTTTTCGCCGTCAATAGCCGTTTGCAGATTCTGGGCTGTGTCCCCAATTAGCCCTAGTTGTTTTGCCCAAACCTTAGCATGTTCTTTCTCATTATCCGCCGTCTCCAAAAAGATGGCTGCAATTTGCTCATATCCGGCCTTCTTGGCTATCGAAGCAAAATAAGTATACTTGCTCCGGGCCTGGGACTCACCAGCAAATGCTGTGAGTAAGTTCTGTTCTGTCTTTGAGCCTTCTAAGTTCATATTATCGCCTCCTTGAAAAGCTGTTACTACTACCTACGTTGTATTTTGTTCTACACGGATAGTAATAATTCCTGCTAATGATACAATTATTTTTTCCTATTCTTTAAGTAGGTGCCTACAATAACAAAGCCCGGATGACCCGGGCTTTGTTTTACTTTATTTCCACCTCAGCGCCAGCCTCTTCTAATTTGGCCTTTACTGCTTCAGCTTCTTCTTTGGAAACTTTTTCTTTAATTGCCTTGGGAGCACTGTCTACTAAATCCTTGGCATCTTTTAGACCGAGATTGGTAATCTCGCGCACAACTTTGATTACCTGGATTTTCTTATCACCAGCAGCCTTTAGAATAACATCGAACTCGGTCTGTTCTTCTTCAGCGGGAGCTGCCCCGGTAGCACCAGCCACCGGCGCTGCTACTGCCACCGGAGCCGCTGCTGAAACACCAAACTCTTCTTCCAATGCCTTTACCAGTTCAGATAACTCTAACACACTCATGCCTTTAATAGCTTCAATGATTTCTTCTTTTGTCATGTTAGTCCCTCCTTAAGTTTTGCGAACTTCTTGGCCCTTAACTGGCCACTTTTTCTTTTTCCTTGCGGATAGAATCTAATGCGTAGACCAAATTTCTCTGTGGACCACTGAGAACAGTAACCAGTCCACGAATAGGTCCTTGCAATACTCCCAGCAACTGAGCTATTAGCACCTCGTACGGCGGCAGTTCAGCTAGCGCTTTAACAGCATCAGCATCAATAACCTTGTTATCCAAAACTGCGCCCTTGATCTTAAGAGCTTTGAAACTCTTGGCAAACTCAGTTAGGATCTTAGCTGGAGCTACTGGATCTTCGTAGGCAAAGGCTAAAGCGGTAGGACCAGTTAAGTATGGATCCAGTGCATCTCCTACTAACTCACTAGCAGCTAAACGGGTAAGAGTATTCTTGGCTACCCGGTACTCTAAATTGGCCTCCCGGAGCCGTTTCCTAAGCTCTGTGATCTCAGCTACGGTTAAACCTCGGTAATCGGTGATGATCACCGCCTGTGCTTGACTAAACTTATTTTTAAGTTCAAGTACCTCTGCCTCTTTTTCAGGTCGTGCCATCTTTTCACCTCCCTCCAGCAAATGAAAAGGAGCCGCCTAGTCCATAGACAGACGGCCCCCATACAAATACCTACATATCCGGGGCATAAAACCTCGGCAGGCGGCAATAACCTTTAAGCATAAGGGCACCTGCTGTCTACGGCTCAGCTTTAATGCTGTTATTGATTTATTTGTGTCATCTCACATAGGGGCCTTAAGGGATTGATCTTGATGCCCGGCCCCATGGTGGTAGAGATTGCAATACTCTTTACGTACTGACCCTTCGCAGCTGCTGGCTTCGCCCGCAAAATGGCGTCTACTAGAGCATTGTAGTTTTCTGCCAATTGCTCCATGGTAAAAGACACCCGCCCAATTGGCACATGGACAATACTGGTCTTGTCAACCCGGTATTCTACCTTACCACGCTGGATGTCCTTCACTGCTTGCCCCACATCCATGGTAACAGTACCAGCTTTGGGATTTGGCATAAGCCCTTTGGGCCCCAAGATACGGCCTAGTTTCCCTACTATGCCCATCATATCGGGGGTAGCTACTGCCACATCAAAATCCGCCCATCCGCCCTGAATTTTCTCGGCAATATCCTCGGCTCCTACCATATAGGCGCCAGCTTCTTCAGCTTCTTTAGCTTTATCGCCTTTGGCAAACACCAACACCCGGACCTTCTTGCCGGTACCATGAGGAAGCACCACCGCGCCTCTCACTTGCTGGTCGGCGCGCCGAGGATCAATTCCTAAGCGGATAGACACTTCCACTGTTTCGTCAAACTTAGCTGTGGGCAGTTCCTTCAGCAACGCTAGGGCCTCTGCCGCTTCGTATAACCGGTTGCGATCAATTTTGGCCATCGCTTCCCGATAACGCTTACCATGTTTCACTTTCTTATTCCTCCTTGTGGTATTAACGGATTACTCCTCCCACGTGAGATAGCTACTTTACAACTTCAATCCCCATGCTGCGAGCTGTGCCACTTACCATTCGCATAGCCGCTTCCACGTTGGCAGCATTGAGATCTTGCATCTTCAGCTCGGCAATCTCGCGCACTTTAGCTTCACTAATTTGTCCTACTTTTTTCTTGTTGGGCTCACCTGAAGCCTTCTCAATACCAACCGCCTTTTTAATCAGCACCGATGCTGGCGGGGTTTTGCATACAAAAGTAAATGAACGATCCTCATAAATAGTGATCTCCGCCGGAATAATCATGCCTGCTTGATTGGCTGTGCGAGCATTGAATTCCTTGACGAAGGCCATAATATTTACGCCGTGTTGGCCAAGCGCCGGCCCTACTGGGGGCGCTGGTGTGGCCTTACCGGCGGGAATTTGCAGTTTAACTATCGCTGCAACTTTTTTTGCCACCTAGCTACACCTCCTCGAACTACATCTTCTCGATTTGTATAAAGTCCACTTCCAAGGGTGTATCACGACCAAATAGGGAAATGTGTACCCGCACCTTACCTCTATCCGGCAATACTTCATCAACAGTACCGACAAAGCCTTCAAACGGCCCGCTCACAAGCCGGACACTTTGGCCGCGTGCCAGTTCCAAACGAGGTTTGGCTTCTTCAATACCCATTTGGCGCAGGATAGCCTGCGCTTCATGATCCCGAAGCGGGATTGGTTTCGACCCTGGGCCTACAAAGCCAGTAACCCCTGGTGTGTTACGAACCACATACCAAGAGTCATCACTCATAATCATCTCCACCAAAACATAGCCCGGGAAAACTTTCTTTTTTGTAATTTTTTTCTTGCCGTCCTTGACCTCGATCTGGTCTTCCATAGGTACTAACACACGAAATATCTTGTCTTGCATACCCATGGAATCAACTCTTTTTTCAAGGTTAGTCTTCACCTTGTTTTCATAGCCAGAGTACGTGTGAACCACGTACCACTTCTTGTCTTCGCTTCGGGAACTAACCACTTACGAAACCCCACCCTCCGGAGCCAGCTACTTAATCATCAGCATTAGCAGCCGGGAAATAGCAGAGTCCACCAGCCAAATCAAAACAGATATAACAAGCACCGACACCACAACTACACTAGTATACGTTATGATCTCTGACCGACTGGGCCAGATCACCTTCCCTAACTCAGCACGAACTTCACGAAAGAAACGGGCCACTCGCTGGCCCCAAGCAGCAACTTTTCCTTTAGCAGCTTCTGCCATTCCCTCACATCCTCTAAGACCACACCGTGGTCTGCTACTTAGTTTCCTTGTGTACAGTATGGTGCTTACAGACAGGACAATACTTCTTAAGTTCCATTCTGCCAGTCATGGTTTTTTTGTTTTTGCTGGTAGTATAGTTACGCTGCTTGCAGTCAGAGCAAGCCAGTGTTACTGTCACACGCACATCTCGCACCTCCCAGGACTGCTTACGCTCACCAACTTACTGTATCACAGGTGAATTAATGTTGTCAATGTTTCTTTCTCGTTTCCCGACCTTGTAATTACTTCTTTAAGTATTTTAGTACCTGTCTAAACATTATCCTGCACTATTCAATAATCTCGGCCACTACGCCAGCACCCACTGTGCGTCCGCCTTCACGGATAGCAAAGCGCAGGCCCTGCTCAATGGCAATGGGGGTGATAAGTTCTATATCCATGACCACGTTGTCACCAGGCATGACCATCTCTACACCCTCTGGTAGATTGATGGTACCGGTAACGTCGGTGGTTCTCAGATACAGCTGCGGACGGTAGCCATTGAAGAACGGGGTATGGCGGCCGCCCTCTTCTTTGGTAAGAACGTAGACTTGGCCTTTGAACTTGGTATGGGGATGAATGCTGCCTGGTTTGGCCAGCACTTGGCCCCGCTCTACTTCGTCCCGGTTTACTCCCCGGAGAAGCACACCAATGTTGTCGCCAGCTACGCCCTCATCTAGGGTCTTTCTGAACATCTCGACACCGGTAACCACAACTTTTCTGCTCTCGTCGGTTAATCCCACGATCTCTACT